>JBKBUS010000172.1:0-4609 GCA_046290035.1 Brevundimonas sp. | reverse complement strand
AGCAGCTCGTTCAGCACCCGCACCCGCTTCATGAAAAGGCCGATATCGTATTCGTCGGTCATGCCGACGCCGCCGTGCATCTGCACGCCCTCCTGCACCGCCAGCTCGGCGACGCGGCCCGCCTTGGCCTTGGCGACCGAGACGGCGAGGTCGGCGGCCTCGGCCCCCGCGTCCAGCCGCTGAAGCGCGCCCAGCGTGGCGGCCTTGGCGATCTCCAGCTCCGAGAACAGGTGGGCCGCGCGGTGCTGCAGCGCCTGGAACTCGCCGATGGCGCGGCCGAACTGCTTCCTGCCCTTGATGTAGTCCATGGTGATCTGGAACGCCTGGTCGCCCGCGCCGGTCAGCATGGCGGCGGCGCAGGCGCGACCCAGCGACAGGGCGGAGTCCAGCGGCGCCCTCGCCCCGCCGACCTCGCCGATCACCGCGTCGGCGTCGACCTCGACGTCCGTCAGCACCACCCGCGCGGCGTTGTGGGCGTCGACCATGACGGTCCGCTCGATCTCGACTCCGGCCGTCTTGGGATCGACCAGGAACAGGGTCGGGCCCTCGTCGGTCGACGCGACCACGATCAGGGCGTCGGCGACGTGCCCGTCCAGCACGAAGCCCTTCCGGCCGTTCAGCCTGAAGCCGTTGCCCGCCCGCTCGGCGCGGGTCTCGATCCGGTCGGGCGCGTGCTTGGGTCCCTCCTCCAGCGCCAGCGCCAGGATCGCCTCGCCCGCCGACACCTTGGGCAGCCAGGCCGCCGTCTGGGCGTCCGTGCCCGCCTCAAGCAGCACCTTGGCCGCCAGCACCGAGCTGCCCAGGAACGGCGACGGCGTCAGCGTGCGCCCCAGGCTCTCGGCGATCACCCCGGCCTCGACGGCCCCCAGCCCCGAGCCGCCCAGCGCCTCCGGCACGATCACGCCGGCGAACCCCATCTCGCCGAAGGCGCGCCACAGCTCGCGAGACACGCCGTCGGGATCCTTGCGGTCCCGCAGCTCACGCAGGTGCCTGATCGGCGCGTTCTCGCTCAGGAAGCCGTCGGCGGCTTCCTTCAGCATCGTCTGTTCGTCGGTGAGGATCAGGGGCATGTCGTCTTTTCCACTCCGTCATCCTCGGACTTCATCCGAGGATCGGATGTTGAGCGGGCTGTGCGTCAGCTTCATCGCACGAGCGGGCGGACCGTCCGATCCCCCGATCACGTCGGAGGATGACGGCGAGGGGCGTCACGCCCCCGGCAGCTGCAGGATGTGCTTGGCGATGATGTTGAGCTGGACCTCTGAGGTCCCGCCCTCGATGGAGTTGGCCTTGGTGCGCAGCCAGTCGCGGGCGGCGGCGCCCTCGCGCGAGCGCTCGCTTTCCCACTCCAGCGCGTCCGAGCCGCCCGCCGCCATCAGGAGCTCGTGACGGCGCTTGTTCAGCTCCGAGCCGTAGTACTTCAGCATCGAGGCCATGGCCGGATGGGCCTGTCTGGCCTTGGTCTGGTCGCCGACCCGCTCGAGCGCCAGGCGGAAGGCGGCGGCGTCGACGTCCAGCTCCGCGATCCGCGCGCGCAGCATCGGCTCGTCCAGGCGGCCTTCGTCCGTGACGCCGATGGAGTCGGCCGCCACCTGACCCACCGGCCGGCCGCCGGCGATCTCACCCATCTCGCCGATCATGGTGCGCTCATGGGCCAGCAGATACTTGGCCACGTCCCAGCCGCGGTTCAGCTCGCCGACGAGGTTCGCCTTCTCGACCCGGACATTGTCGAAGAAGGTCTCGCAGAAGGGGCTCTTGCCCGAGATCAGGGTGATCGGCCGGGTGGTCACGCCGGGAGTTGCCATGTCGAACAGCACGAACGAGATGCCCAGGTGCTTGGGCGCGTCCGGATCGGTGCGGACCAGGCAGAAGATCCAGTCGGCCTTGTCGGCGTAGGAGGTCCAGACCTTCTGGCCATTGACGATCCAGTGGTCGCCCTTGTCTTCCGCCCGGGTCTGCAGACCCGCCAGGTCCGAACCCGCGCCCGGCTCGGAATAGCCCTGGCACCAGCGGATCTCGCCGCGCACGATCTCGGGCAGGAAGCGCTTCTTCTGTTCCTCCGTGCCGAACTTCAGCAGCGCCGGGCCCAGCATCCAGACGCCGAAGGACTGAAGCGCTGGTTGGGCCTGGATGCGGCGCAGCTCCTGGGCCAGCACCTTGGCCTCCTCGCGCGACAGGCCGCCGCCGCCGTATTCGCGGGGCCACTCCGGCGCGGTCCAGCCGCGGGCCGCCATGCGCTCCAGCCACTGCCTGTGCGCCGGCGTCTTGAAGACGGCGTTGCGGCCGCCCCAGATCACGTCGGCCTCGCTCTCCAGCGGCCCGCGCACTTCGGGCGGGCAGTTCTGTTCCAGCCAGGCGCGCGTCTCCGCGCGGAAGGTCTCAAGGTCGCTCATCTCGTCGCCTCGGCGTTCGTCCCTGATAGACACGCTAGAGGGTATCGATTGAGGACGGAAGCGTGACGCTACGTCAGCTCGCGGATCCGCTCGGCTCCGGCAGGATCGGCGGCGTGGAGTCCGGATAGGTCAAATAGGCGCGCCAGAGCTCGTGCGTCCTCTGACGCGTCAGGTCGATCCGGCAGCCCAGCGTCTTGGCGCCGCGGATGGTGCCGTCGCTCCACCAGGCGTAGGTCGCGTCGCAGCTGGCCTGGACATAGCCTTCCCACGCGACCTGGCTCGCGCGCAGCGCCTCGGCCACCTCAGGCCCGTCCGCGCCCACGATACGATCGCCGAGGCCCTCCGCGCGCTCCAGAACGGCGGCGAAGTAGCGCGCCTGCCGGGCCTGTTCGCGCTCCAGCTCGCGCCCCATGCAGATGCCGATCTCGACGGTCGAGACGGGATCGTCGCAGTTCACCTCCGGCTCCTGGGCCAGCGCCAGCACGGTCATGAGCGCGATCAGCATCGTTCGGGCTCCTCAGACGCGCGCCAGATAGGCGTCGATCTCCGCCAGGCGGGCGGCCTTGTCGGCGTCGGACAGGAAGGACCCCTCGAAGCTGTTTCTCGCCACGCGCACCACGTCCTCGCGGCTCAGCCCCACCGCCTCGGCCAGGGCCCGGTAGTTGTCGTTCACATAACCGCCGAAATAGGCCGGATCGTCCGAGTTCAGCGTCACGTGCAGGCCCCGGCGCAGCATCTCCGGCACGGGATGGTCCTTCAGGTCCTTGACCACGCACAGCTTCAGGTTGGACAGGGGGCAGACGGTGAGGGTCATCCGCTCGGCCGCCAGCCGGGCGATCAGGGCCTCGTCCTCCATCGACCGGTTGCCGTGATCCATCCGGTCGATGCGCAGCAGGTCCAGCGCCTCCCGAACATATTCCGGCGGCCCCTCCTCGCCGGCGTGGGCGCAGAGCTTCAGACCCATGTCGCGGGCGCGGGCGAACACCCGCTGGAACTTCGACGGCGGATGCCCGACCTCGGACGAGTCCAGCCCCACCCCAACGATCCGGTCCAGCCAGGGCTCGGCGGCCTTCAGCGTGTCGAAGGCGGCGTCCTCGTCGAGGTGCCGCAGGAAGCACAGGATCAGCTTGGAGGTGACGCCCAGCTCCGCCTCGGCGCGGGCCATCCCGGCCAGCAAGCCGTCGGCGACCACCGCGAAGGGAATGCCCCGATCTGTGTGGGTCTGGGGGTCGAAGAAGATCTCCGCGTGACGCACGCTGTCCGCCGCCGCCCGCTGGAAATAGGCGAAGGCCAGGTCGTGGAAGTCCGCCTCGGTCCTGAGCACGTCGGCCCCGGCGTAATAGATGTCCAAGAAGTCCTGCAGGTTCGAGAAGGCGTAGGCGGCCCGCACCTCCTCCACGCTGGCGAAAGGAATGGAGACGCCGTTCCGCTTGGCGAAGGCGAACATCTGCTCCGGCTCCAGCGACCCCTCGATGTGCAGGTGCAGCTCGGCCTTGGGCAGGCCGGAGATGAAGGCGTTCAGGTCGGTCATCGGCGGGCTCCTCGACGGACGCCAGCCTGCCCGTCGCCGCCCGCCCCGTCTAGGCGTCCGGGACGTCCTCGGCCCACTCCGGCGCCTCGAAATCCAGCGCGTCCTCCGGCTCCTTGAGGCTCAGCTCGGACACGGTCTGGCCACGCACCGACACGCCGGCGCGATGCACGCTGTCGGGATCGCCCGACACCAGATGATGCCAGGTCGCCAGCGGCCGGCCCTCATGCAGGCGGCGGTAGGCGCAGGACTTCGGCATCCACTCCAGCGCCTCGATGTTCCACGGGGTCAGCTTGATGCAGTCCGGCACGTGGCGCTTCCGGTTCGCATAGTCCGAACAGCGGCACAGGTCGGGATCGAACAGCTTGCAGTGGACCCGCGTCGGGATGACCTCGCCGGTCTCCTCCTCGAACCGCACCACGCAGCAGCGGCCGCAGCCGTCGCAGAGCGATTCCCACTCGGCGGCGGTCATCTCGTCCAGACGCTTGGTTTCCCACCAAGGCTTGGAGGCTGGGTCCTGACGCTTTACATCCACGCGCCTCCCATAGACCCGACGCCGCTCGAAAGCACCCATGGCCGCGCGCCCGCCCCTCGTCGCCCTCAAGGACGTCCGTCTCCAGGACGGGCCGCGCCCGCTGTTCGACGGAGTCGACATGGCCATCGAGCCGCGCGTGCGGGCCGCGCTGGTCGG
>JBKBUS010000171.1:0-4629 GCA_046290035.1 Brevundimonas sp. | reverse complement strand
CCAAGGCCGAGGCCGCCGCCGCCCCACAGCCCCAGGGGCTGGGCGCCGCCGCCGTGCGCGCCGCCGCGCACGACTCCATCCGGGCGCTGATGCTGATCCGCGCCTATCGCATCCGGGGGCATCTGCAGGCGAACCTCGACCCGCTGGGCATCGAGCCGCCGGTCCAGAACGCCGAGCTGACGCCCGAGCACTGGGGCTTCACCGCCGCCGATCTGGATCGTCCGATCTTCCTGGACGGCGTCCTGGGGCTGGAGACCGGCACCATCCGCGAGGTGCTGGAGATCCTGCGCCGCACCTACTGCGGCAACCTCGGCATCCAGTACATGCACATCGCCGAGCCCGAGGAGAAGTCCTGGCTCCAGGAGCGGATCGAGGGGCCGGACAAGCTCCAGGCCAACGCCTTCACCCGGGAAGGCAAGCTGGCCATTCTGAACAAGCTGATCGAGGCCGAGACGTTCGAGCGCTTCCTGCACAAGCGCTTCCCAGGCACCAAACGCTTCGGCCTGGACGGCGGCGAGGCGATGGTCCCCGCTCTGGAGCAGGTCATAAAGCGCGGTGGCAACCTGGGCGTCGACGAGATCGTGCTCGGCATGGCCCACCGAGGTCGCCTGAACGTGCTGGCGGCGGTCATGGGCAAGCCCTACCGCGCCATCTTCCACGAGTTCCAGGGCGGCTCGACCGTGCCGTCGGACATCGAGGGTTCTGGCGACGTCAAGTATCACATGGGCGCCAGCTCGGACCGGACGTTCGACGACAACAAGGTCCACCTGTCCCTGACCGCCAACCCGTCCCACCTGGAGATCGTCAATCCGGTGGTGCTCGGAAAGGCGCGCGCCAAGCAGGCGTTCGACATCCGCGAGGCCAACGCCGGCAAGCCAGAGGCCGAATGGGCGCTGGACCGCTCCAAGGTGCTGCCCTTGCTCATCCACGGCGACGCCGCCTTCGCCGGCCAGGGCGTCGTGGCGGAATGCTTCGCGCTTATGGGGCTGAAGGGCTACCGCACCGGCGGCACCCTGCACTTCATCATCAACAACCAGATCGGCTTCACCACCAGCCCCCGGAACAGCCGCTCGTCGCCCTATCCCTCGGACGTGGCGCTGATGGTCCAGGCGCCGATCTTCCACGTAAACGGCGACGATCCAGAGGCCGTGGTGTTCGCCGCCAAGGTGGCCACCGAGTTCCGCCAGAAGTTCAACAAGGACGTGGTGGTGGACATGTTCTGCTACCGTCGCTTCGGCCACAACGAGGGCGACGATCCCACGTTCACCCAGCCGATCATGTACGCCAAGATCAAGGCGCAGCCGTCGACGCGGGAAATCTACGCGCAGCGCCTGATCGACGAGGGCGTCATCACCGCCGAGGAGGTCGAGGCCGAGATCCAGCGCTTCGAGGCCTTCCTCGACGCCGAGTTCGACGCGGGCAAGACCTTCAAGGCCGACAAGGCCGACTGGCTGGACGGCAAGTGGCAGGGTCTCAGCCTGCCCGACAACGAGGAACGCCGCGGCGACACCGCCGTGCCGCTGGCCAAGCTCAAGGAGTACGGCAAGCGCCTGACCACCGTCCCGAACCACGTTGACGTGCACAAGACGCTGAAGCGAGTCCTAGAGGGCCGGCGCGAGGCGATCGAGTCCGGCGAGGGCCTGGACTGGGCCACCGCCGAGAGCCTGGCCTTCGCCTCGCTGCTCGACGAGGGTTTCCCGGTCCGCCTGTCGGGCCAGGATTCGGTGCGCGGCACCTTCAGCCAGCGCCACTCGGGCATCATCGACCAGACGACCGAGGCTCGCTACGTCCCGCTGAACAACCTCAACGACCGCCAAGCGCAGTTCGAGGTGATCGATTCGGCCCTGTCCGAAGAGGCGGTGCTCGGCTTCGAATACGGTTACGCCCTGTCGGACCCGAACACCCTGGTCCTGTGGGAAGCCCAGTTCGGGGACTTCGTGAACGGCGCGCAGGTCGTGATCGACCAGTTCATCAGCTCGGGCGAGCGCAAGTGGCTGCGCATGTGCGGCCTGACGATGCTGCTGCCGCACGGCTACGAGGGCCAGGGGCCCGAGCATTCCTCCGCGCGGCTTGAGCGGTTCCTGCAGGCCTGCGCCGAGGACAACATGCAGGTCGCCAACTGCACGACGCCGGCCAACTACTTCCACATCCTGCGCCGTCAGATGCACCGGCCGTTCAGGAAGCCGCTGATCCTGATGACGCCGAAGTCGCTGTTGCGTCACAAGAAGGCGGTGTCGACGCTGGCCGAGTTGGCCGAGGGCAGCTCGTTCCACCGCGTGCTGCACGACGACGCCCAGACCCGTCCCGAGGTTGCGGGCGTGCGCATCAAGGCCGACAAGGACATCCGCAAGGTCATCCTGTGCTCGGGCAAGGTCTATTACGACCTGCTGGACGCGCGCGAGAAGGCCGGCATCGACGACATCTACATCCTGCGGCTTGAGCAGTTCTATCCGTGGCCGATGAAGTCGCTGATGACCGAGCTCGCGCGGTTCCCGAAGGCCGATCTGGTCTGGTGCCAGGAAGAGCCCAAGAACATGGGCGGCTGGACCTTCGTCGACCCGTGGCTGGAGCTGACGCTCGAGAAGATGGACCTCAAGGCCAAGCGCGCCCGGTACGTCGGCCGCCCTGCCTCGGCGTCCACGGCGGCCGGCCTGATGAGCCGCCACCTGAAGGAACTCGAGACCTTCCTCGCCGAGGCCATGAGCTGAGCCCTACGGGCTTGACGTGACTGACACACCCGCCGACTAGACCTGCCGAACGCCACAGCTGAACCGGACCGCGACATGGCCGACATCCTGACCCCGACCCTGGGTGAATCCGTCACCGAGGCGACCATCGCCAAGTGGACCAAGAAGGTCGGCGATCCCGTCAGGAAGGACGAGATCCTGGTGGAGCTGGAGACCGACAAGGTCTCGCTGGAAGTCGCCGCCCCCGCCGACGGGGTGCTGTCGGAAATCAAGGCCGCGGCAGGCGACACCGTGACGCCGGGCGCCGTGCTCGGCGTGGTGGGCGAAGGCGCCGCCGCTGCGCCCTCGGCTCCCGCCCCCGCCGCAAAGCCCGCCGCCGAGCCGGTGAAGGCCTCGGCTCCTGTCGCCTCGGGCTCGGGCGGCGACAGCCTGCCGATCGCCGTGCCGACGATGGGCGAGAGCGTGGCCGAGGGCACGATCGGCAAGTGGCTGAAGAAGGCCGGCGACCCGGTCAAGAAGGACGAGGTCCTGGTCGAAATCGAGACCGACAAGGTGGCCGTGGAGGTCGCCTCGCCCGCCGACGGGGTGCTGACCGAGATCAAGGCCGACAGCGGCGCGACCGTCACCCCGGGCCAGGAGATCGGCCGAGTCAGCGGCTCGGCCGCCGCCGCGTCGTCTCCGGCGGGCCCGAGCCCCGCCCCCGCCGCCGCGCCCGCCAACACCGGATCGGCCCAGATCCCGCTGTCGCCGTCGGTCCAGCGCATCGTCGCCGAGAACAACCTCGACCCGGCCCAGATCCAGGGCTCGGGCAAGGACGGCCGCATCCTGAAGGGCGACGCGCTCGCCGCCGCCGCGGCCCCGGCCCCGGCCGCCCCTGCGCCGGTCGCTCGGCCAGTCGTTGCGCCTCAGCCCTCCGCGCCCCAGCCGTCCGCTCCCCGGGCGATCGGCCCGCGCGAGGAGCGGGTGAAGATGACCCGCCTGCGCCAGACCATCGCGCGCCGGCTGAAGGAATCCCAGAACACCGCCGCCCAGCTGACCACCTTCAACGAGGCGGACATGTCGGCGGTCATGGCGCTGCGGGCCCAGTACAAGGACGCCTTCGAGAAGCGCCACGGGATCAAGCTGGGCTTCATGTCCTTCTTCGTGAAGGCGGTGGTCGCCGCCCTGAAGGAGATCCCGGCCGTCAACGCCGAGATCGACGGCACGGACATCATCTACAAGAACCACTACGACATCGGCGTGGCCGTCGGCACCGACAAGGGCCTGGTCGTGCCGGTGCTGCGCGACGCCGACGCGCTCTCGCTGGCCGAGATCGAGAAGGGCATCGCCGACCTGGGCAAAGCGGCCCGCGACGGCGACCTGACCCTGGACCAGCTCCAGGGCGGCACCTTCACCATCACCAACGGCGGCATCTACGGCTCGCTGATGTCGACGCCGATCCTGAACATGCCGCAGTCGGGGATTCTCGGCATGCACAACATCGTCCAGCGTCCGGTGGCGGTGGACGGCCAGGTGGTGATCCGGCCGATGATGTACCTGGCGCTCAGCTACGACCACCGCATCGTCGACGGCAAGGAGGCCGTGACCTTCCTCGTGCGGATCAAGGAGCACCTGGAGGACCCGCAGCGGTTCCTGCTGGACCTGTGACCCGGTGAGCCCGGCGTTCCACCTGTCGCTGTCGGTCGCCGATCTGCGCAGGACGGAACGCTTCTATGTCGATGTGCTGGGCGCCGAGGTCGGCCGTCGCGCCGAGGGGTGGTTGGACCTGTGGCTGTTCGGCGCACAGGTGACGGCCTACGAGCGGCCCGGCGCCGTCGTGCCGCTACCCGCGCGCAACGCCATGCACTTCGGCGCGACGGTGGAGTGGGCCGCGTGGCCGGCCTTCGCCGACCGGCTTCAGGCAATCGACGCGCCTCTGCGCGCGGCCCCTTTCGTGGACGAC
>JBKBUS010000415.1:0-1061 GCA_046290035.1 Brevundimonas sp. | reverse complement strand
AGTCGCCGTCCTCCAGGTAGGTGATCTTCTGGGTGAAAGGGCCGACCGCCAGGGCGTCCGAGCCGAGATACATCTCGCCCTCGCCCCAGCCGACCACCAGCGGGCTGCCGTGCCGGGCGCCCAGGATGACCCCGTCCTCGCCTTCGATGAGCACCGCCAGCGCATAGGCGCCGCGCAGCCGGTCGAGCACCGCCTTAAAGGCGTCCAACGGCGCCTGGCCCTCGCTCAGGCCCTGGTCGATCAGGTGGGCGACCACCTCGGTGTCGGTCTGGCTCTCGAAGGCGTGACCTGCGGCCTGCAGCTCCGCCTTCAGCTCGGCGAAGTTCTCGATGATGCCGTTGTGGACCAGCGTGACCCGGCCCGCCTTGTGCGGATGGGCGTTCTCCGTGTTGGGCGCGCCGTGGGTGGCCCAGCGCGTGTGGCCGATGCCGACGGTGGGATGGCCGTCAGCACCCTTGAGCGGGTCGTCCAGCAGCACCGTCTCCAGCTCGACGATCTTGCCCTTGGCGCGCCGGCGCTCGGTCTTGCCGTCGACGACCGCCGCGACGCCGGCGGAGTCGTAGCCGCGGTACTCCAGCCGCTTCAGGCTGTCGATCAGACGTGGAACCGCCGGTCCCTGACCGGTGATGCCGATGATCCCGCACATGGATGGATGCTCTCCGCTTTGCGCGCGCCCACGTTCGGGGCTAAGCCGAGCCTCGCGCTCTAGGGGAGTTTTAAGTCCCGGGCAGCTAAAAAGGGGTTTCGCCGGGTTTCAGCGGCGGTTCGTCCCTATACGGAGGATCACGGGCATGGCGGTGAAGGGCGAGATGAAGCGGCGCTATTTCGGCACCGACGGCATCCGCGGCCGGGCGAACTCAAGCCCGATGACCGCCGAGGTCGCCCTGCGCGTCGGCCTGGCGGCCGGACGCTTCTTCATGTCGGCGGACGACCGGCGTCACCTGGTGGTGATCGGCAAGGACACCCGCCTGTCGGGCTATATGATCGAGCCGGCGCTGGTGGCGGGCTTCGCCTCGGTGGGCATGGACGTGCGCACTTTCGGGCCGATCCCGACGCCGGGC
>JBKBUS010000170.1:0-4656 GCA_046290035.1 Brevundimonas sp. | reverse complement strand
CTCGAGCGCGGCGGTGAAGTCGTATTCGACCCACTTCCTGAAGAACTGCTCCAGGAAGGCGGTGACCAGCCGGCCCTTGTCCTCGGGGATGAAGCGGTTCTTGTCCATGCGGACGTAGGACCGGTCGCGCAGCGTGGTCAGGATCGAGGCGTAGGTGGACGGACGGCCGATACCGAGCTCCTCGAGCTTCTTGACCAGCGTCGCTTCGGAGTAGCGCGGCGGCGGCTCGGTGAAGTGCTGCTCGGCGCGGATGGCCTCGACCTTCGCCGTCGCCCCTTCCTTCAGCGTCGGCAGGCGGCCGTCGTCGTCCTCGTCATCCTCGCCGCCCTTGGGCCGATCGTCACGGCCTTCTTCGTAGACCGCCATATAGCCGTCGAAGGCCACCACCTGGCCGGTGGCGCGCAGGCCCGTCCTGCCGTCCGGGGTTTCGATCTCGACCGTGGTGCGGTCCAGACGCGCCTGCTCCATCTGGCTGGCGACGGTGCGCTTCCAGATCAGCTCGTACAGGCGCTGGAGGTCGCTCTCCAGCCGCAGCGACTCCGGATGGCGGGTCAGATTGGTCGGGCGGATCGCCTCGTGCGCCTCCTGGGCGTTCTTGGCCTTGGCCTTGTAGTAGCGCGGCTGGTCAGGGAGGTAGGCCCGGCCGAAGCGGTCGCCGATCACCTCGCGGGTCTGGGCCAGGCCCTCGGGACTGATCGCCACCCCGTCGGTCCGCATGTAGGTGATCAGGCCGCCGGTCTCGTCGACGCCCTCGTACAGCTTCTGGGCCGCCTGCATGGTGCGCTGGGCCGTGAAGCCGAGCTTGCGGGCCGCCTCCTGCTGCAGCGTGGAGGTGGTGAAGGGCGGCGGCGGGCTTTTTTTGACCGGCTTCTTCTCGATGGAGCGGATCGTGAAGGCGCCCGACTGGATCGCGGCGCGGGCCGCCCGGGCGGTCGCTTCGTTCTGGATGTCCAGACGCTGGACCCGCTTGCCCTCGTGCTTGACGAGGCGGGCCGTGAACGGCGGACTGTCGGCGATCAGGTCGGCTTCGACGGACCAGTACTCCTGGGGCCGGAACCGCTCGATCTCCATCTCACGGTCCACGACGATGCGCAGCGCCACCGACTGCACCCGTCCGGCCGAGCGCGCGCCCGGCAGCTTGCGCCACAGCACCGGCGACAGGGTGAAGCCCACCAGATAGTCGAGCGCGCGCCGCGCCAGGTAGGCGTCGACCAGCTCCATGTCGATCTGGCGCGGATTGGCCATGGCCTCCAGCACCGCGCCCTTGGTGATGGCGTTGAAGGTGACGCGCTGGACCTCGGCGTCCTTCAGGGCGCGCTTCTTCTGAAGCACTTCGAGCACGTGCCAACTGATCGCCTCGCCCTCGCGATCCGGGTCGGTGGCGAGGATGATGCGGTCGGAGCCCTTGGCCGCCTCAGCGATCTCGGACAGGCGCTTGGAGGCCTTGGCGTCGACCTCCCAGTTCATGGCGAAGTCCTGGTCCGGCAGGACCGAGCCATCCTTCGACGGCAGGTCGCGGACGTGCCCGTACGACGCCAGAACCTTGTAGTCCGGCCCCAGGTATTTGTTGATGGTCTTGGCCTTCGCGGGGCTCTCGACGATGACGAGGTTCATGTGGGCGGGGTGCGTCCGGGGCGGGTCGGGGAGGGGCGGGAACGTGGTTGGCGCGACGCCGGGTGTCAATCGCGGCGATTCTCAAGGCCTCGCCCGAGGGTTGAAATTCGTCCAAAAGTTGTGGAATGGTTAAGCGGCTCAACCAGGAAGGGTCGCGCATGTCCGCATCGCACGCCTTTGATCTAGACGCCGAGGAAATGCCGCCGCTGACCCCGGACGATCCTTTTCCTGTACGCAACTACATTGCGACCATGGCGTCGGAGCTCTCACTGATGGCGCGATCCGTGGGCGAGCATGAATTGGCCGAAACGCTGGCGCGCGCGGCGCGCCAGGCCGGGGCGTGAACGGTCACGGCGTCAGGCCGCCCAGCGTCTCAGCGAGGTCGTCGAAGTCCGTCGCCACGTGCCGCGCCCCCTCGGCGAGCATCTCGCCAGCGGTGTGAAAGCCCCAGGCGACGCCCAGGCCCACGGCCTCGGCGGCGCGGGCCATCCGCATGTCGTGACCGGTGTCGCCGATCATCACGGTGGTTTCCGGCGTCGCCGCGCACGCCTTCATCGCAGCGAGGAGCATGGCCGGGTGCGGCTTGCCCGGGCCGTCCTCGGCGCAGTGGGCCGAGATGAACATGTCGCTCCACCCCGCGCGGGCGAGGTTCCGCTCAAGGCCCTTGCGGCTCTGGCCCGTGGCGAGCGCGAGGCGCCAGCCGTCGCGATGAAGGCGGCGCAGAAGCTCGGCCGAACCTTCATACAGGGGTTCCTCGTGCCCCGCGTCGTACATCCGCCGGAAGCTCGCCTGGAACGCCGCCACGAAATCGGCCAGCTCGGCGTCCGTCAGCCCGGGCTCCAGCGTCCGAAGGGCCTCATGCAGGCTGAGGCCCACGATGCGCCGCACCCGATCGTAGGAGGGCTCCGGCAGGCCAAGCGCCTGCGCCGCCTCCGTCGCCGCGCGATGGATGGAGGCGCGGCTGTCGACCAGCGTCCCGTCTATGTCGAAGACGGCGAGCGGCCTCATCGCCGCTTCAGCCCAGCGAACGGATCGTCCTGCGCCTCGTCCTCGTGGAAGCCGAAGCGGTCGAAGCCGGCGCGCAGTTCGGGCGAGATGGGCGCCTCGACGATCAGGCGGCCGCCGCCTGGGTGATCCAGCTCGATCCGACGGGCGTGCAACTGCAGCTTGAGCGGGCCGGACAGCGCCGCCGAAGTTTCAGAGCCGTACTTCGGATCGCCCAGGATCGGATGCCCGATCGCGCTCATGTGCGCGCGGAGCTGGTGGGTCCGGCCGGTGAAGGGCCGCAGCGCCAGCCAGGCCGCCCGGTGCGCGGCGCGAGAGACCGTGGCGTAGCCGGTCTCGGCAGCTTCGGCGCCGATCTCCTTGGGATCGGCCGGCCGCATGATCTCGAAGTCGTTGCGGCCGCTTTTCCTAAGGGCCATGTCGATGAGGCCGGTCGTCGGCTTGGGGGCTCCCTCGACGATGGCCCAATAGGTCTTCTTCGCCTGACGCCGGGCGAAGGCGCCCGCCAGCCGCTTCGCCGCTTCCGGCCCCTTGCCGAGCAACAGGACGCCGGACGTGTCCCGGTCGAGGCGATGAACCAGGCGCGGCCGCTCCAGCCCTTCGCCCCAGGCGGCGAGCAGGCGATCGAGGTGGCGCGTGGTCTTCGTTCCGCCCTGTACGGCCAGCCCCGCCGGCTTGTTAAGGGCGATGACGAGGTCGTCCTCGTGCAGCACCAGCGATCTCACGAAGGCCACGTCGCGGTCGCTAAGGTCGTCCTTGCGCCGTTCGTCCGGAACGGTCGCGTCCGGCAGGGGCGGGACGCGGATGGCGGCGCCGGCGGTCAGCCGCGCCTCCGGCTTGACGCGCGCCCCGTCGACGCGGATCTGGCCCGAGCGGGCGAGCTTCTGGACCTGGATGTGGCTGAGGTGGGGCCAGCGTCGCTTGAACCAGCGGTCCAGCCGGATGCCGTCCTCCGCCTCGGCGACATAGAGGGTCTTCACCTCGCGACTCATGCCGCCGCTCCGAACAGCCGCCGGGCCATAACCAGTCCGGCGAGCAGGGCCGCGACGGACAGCAGGACCGAGGCCGCGACATACCCGGCCGCCATGGTCCAGTCGCGGCGCTCGAGCATGGCGACGACCTCCAGGGAGAAGGCGGAGAAGGTTGTGAACCCGCCCAGCACGCCGACCGCCAGGAACAGTCTCAGGCCCTCGTCTCCGGCCGACCTCGCGGCCAGCCAGCCCACGAGGACTCCCATGAGCGCGCCGCCGAGGACGTTGACGGCGAAGGTGCCCCAGGGCCAGGCGGCGCCGGGGGCCAGGCGGCCGGCCAGGACGGACGCGCCGTATCTCAGGCTCGCGCCGAGGGCGCCCCCGCTGGCGACGAGCAGAAGACGTGTCATGATCGGGCTTATACCCGCTTCGTCTCCGGTCGAAAGGCGCATCGATGCAGGATCTGGCGCTCGCCGTCGCGCACCATCTTCTGGTGTTCACGCTCGTGGCCGCCCTGTTCGCGGAATGGACGATCCTGCGAACGCCCCGACCGCACGTCGCGGGACTCGCGCGTCTGGACGCCATGTACGGCGCCGTGTCGGTGCTGGTGCTGCTGGTGGGCGCCGCGCGCGTCGTGTGGGGCGGGAAGGGGTGGGCCTTCTACGAGGCCAACCCGTTCTTCTGGGCCAAGATTGGGACGTTCGTGTTGATCGGCCTGGCCTCCGTCCCGCCGACGTTGAGCTTCCTGAAGTGGTCGCGCGCCGCGAAGGCGGACCCCGCCTTCGTGCCGGACGTCCGGTCGTTGGCGGCGGCGAAGCGATGGACCCTGATCGAACTTGCCCTGTTCGCGCCGCTTCTCGGGTTCGCCGCCGCCATGGCCCGCTGGCCGTTCTGACCGAAACTTCACTTGCCAGCCGTCGAGGTTAACGGCGATAGCTTCGCCTGTCGGGAGAACGCCGTGCGGCGGGAGCCCCGGCTGGCCTAAGCTGCAGGCTGGGAGCGGGTGAGCATGGCGCAGGACGGCAGAATGGTACACTTTTCGTACTTATATATACCGTAAAGGAGC
>JBKBUS010000169.1:0-4673 GCA_046290035.1 Brevundimonas sp. | reverse complement strand
GATCGAGATCTCGCGCTCGCCGATCCTGCCGGGCAGAATGGTGCCGCCGTAGTAGACGAGGCCTGGGATATCCATCCGCGCCAAGGCCATGGCGGCCGCCGGGATGGTCTTGTCGCAGCCGACGATGCAGACGACGCCGTCCAGCTGATGTCCCTGGATGGCCAGCTCGATGGAGTCCGCCACGACTTCCCGCGAGATCAGCGAGGCCTTCATGCCCGGCGACCCCATGGAGATCCCGTCGGTCACCACGATGGTGTTGAAGTCGACGGCGTAGCCGCCGGCCGCTGTGATCCCGGCCCGCACGTCCTTGGCCAGCCGGTCCAGGTGCATGTTGCAGGGCGTCACGGTCGACCAGGTGTTGACGATGCCGATCATCGGCTTGTCGAAGTCCTCGTCGCGCATGCCCGCCGCCCGCAGATAGCTGCGCGCCGCCGCCCGCGAGGGCCCGCGCGTGATCGCATGGCTACGGCGCTCTTCAGGTCGTTGTGCGGGGGAAGAATTTTGCGTCATCTGAAGTGTTGGATCTGAGCTGGGTGGGTGCGGAGGCAAGAAAAAACCCGCTGCCGGCGGTCCGGAGCGGGTGTGGGGTGCGGGCCTGGTTTCAGAAGGTCAGGTCGCGAGCATCCACACCGCTCCGGAGAGCAGCCCCGTAAGTACCGAGATAATAAGGGTTTCAACTGCAGGAAGCGTCTGGACGCGCGCCATCGCGACGGCCTTCGCCGGGCGGCGGGTCAGAATGTGGGTCGCGCCGTAGGCCACGATCCGCTCCTTGATTGATGACGGCATAAGACCATGCTTCGCCGCGACGCACAAGCGGCTGAAGAAGAAAGTTCCATGACTAACGCCATCGCGGTCAGCTTTGGGGTGATTTCTGCCCATCAGGATTAAACCAGATCGTGGAGGTCCGCGAGCACGCTCTCGCACGTCGCGTGGCGTCCCGCGCCCCGGCCTTTGCAGGTCCAGACCCGCCCGTCGGCGCCGACGACCCGCAGCGCGTTGCGCTCGCCGCGCAAGGCCAGGAACAACGGCTCCTCCACAGGCTTCAATCGGACTTCGGCGTCCAGGCTCCCTGCGATCGAGCGGCATGCTCCGATCTGACGCACGCCCGTCTCGCGCGGCGGCGACGCGGCGTTCAGCGCATCCAGCGGCAACTGCTCCGGCAGCCGCCCGAAGGCCTCATAGGCCAGGAGCCGAACCTTGGCGGCCGAGTCATGGCCCTCCAGATCGGCGGACGGATCTTCTTCGGCGAAGCCCGCCGCGCGGGCCTCGGCCAGCGCCTGATCGAAGGGCGCGCCCTGGTCCAGCCGCTCCAGCATGAAGTTGACCGTGCCGTTCAGCACCGCCTCGAACCCGGCGATCGGGCCGGCCTCGCGGGCCTTGCGCAGGGTCTCGATCATAGCCACGCCGCCGCCGACCGCCGCCGAATAGGCCAGCCGTCCGCCGAACCGTTCGGCCAGCGCCTGCAATCCCGCCGGGTCCAGGCTGATCGCCTGCTTGTTGGCGCTGGCGACGCTCAGGCCCCGCTCCAGCGCCTTGACGATCAGATCGTGCCCGGCGCGGCCGTCGGACAGGGCCTCGAGCACGATCTCCGGCTCCCGCGCCAACAGGTCGTCCGCGCTGGTCGTCAGCTGCGCGGGGTCGACCGCGACGTCCCGCGGTCGCTTCGGGTCACGCACCAGGACGCCGACCACCTCGAACCTCGGATCGGCCGCCAGACGCGCGTACAGCCCCCCGCCGACCACGCCGCACCCGGCGATGGCGACCCGCACGGGCCTGCGGTCCAACGGCGCCGTCGGGGCCTCCAGCCGGGCGCCGATCCGCGTCCCGCCGGACGAGCCGAGCGCCGAGACCACGATCTCCAGCCCTTCCGACTCGGCCAGCTCCAGGGCGTCGACCTGGACCAGCTTGCCGCCAACCCGCCGCGCGGTCGCCCAGTCGCAGGCTTCGAACCTCAGCGCCGCCGGATCGGCCCCGTTGGGATCGCGGTCGAACAGGCCGTCCACGTCCTTGACCAGCCGCACGTGATCGAGCCCCAGCGCCGAGGCGATCACCACCGCCGTCAGGTCCGTGCCGCCCCGGCCGAGCAGCGCCAGCCGCCCGCACGGCCGCACCGCGCCAAAGCCCGGGGCGATCACCACCTCATGGCGGGCCAGCGCCTCGGCCAGCCGCCCGCCCTCCACGCCCACGGGCCGGGCGTGTTCGGCCGCGCCGACCGCCTTAAGCCCGAGTTCGCGGACGCCGAGCGAGTCCACGTCCAGCCCGATGCGGTCGCAGGCGATGGCGAGCAGGCCCGCCGCCTTCTCCTCGCCGCCCAGGACGTAGGCGGGAAGCAGGTCGTTGTCGTGCGCCAGGCCCAGGCTCCGCGCCTCCGCCAGCCGCCGATCCGTCTCACCGGCCAGGGCCGAGACCACCGCCACCACCCGACGGCCCTCGCGCACGTGGCGGTAGATCTCCGAGGCGACGCGGGGCGCGTCCTCGACGCCGCGCAGCACGGACGAGCCGAACTTCAACACCACCACCTCCGCGGCGGGGGCG
Source organism: Brevundimonas sp. (assembly GCA_046290035.1). Taxonomy (GTDB): domain Bacteria; phylum Pseudomonadota; class Alphaproteobacteria; order Caulobacterales; family Caulobacteraceae; genus Brevundimonas. The sequence goes on along the minus strand of JBKBUS010000169.1, from coordinate 2,138 downwards.
GGCTTCGGCGTCGGATTAAGTCGGGCGGCGGCGGGACGGTCGACAAGCTCGAGGGGGGACATCGGGAGGCTCCGGAGGGTGATTTGCGGCGGTGAGGATGAGGACGTGAAAAACCCCGCCTGGCGGGGCCGGGCGGGGGTCGGGTCTGTCGCTTGCCTGGGTTCGGCGTGCGCTAACCTGTCCCCGCCCCGGAGGGCATGGTGGTGGTGGTCATGCCGCCGCCGATGAGACCGGAGGTGAGGCCGCGCACGCCGGCGCCCGTCGCCGCGAGGGCGATCGTCAGGCCGGTGATGTGGTCAGCGCGCGCCACGGGACGCTCCGTTCAGGTCTGCCGTCAGCATGAGCGCGAGGGCCTCGGCCTGTCAACCCGCCAAGCATGAAACTTGCGCTACAGGGCTTCCACTCGGCCCATCGCCCGCCATCGCGCGGATATATGGCGCAAGTTTAGTCGATTTTTGCGCTTGACCGCCGCCGCACCTGCGAACAGTCTAGGGCCAGCTCATCAAGACCGGCTGAGGGATAGGCCCTTTGACGCCGGGGCAACCATCGGGTTCCGCCCGAAACGGTGCCAACTCCTGCGGAGGCCTCGCCGGCCTTCCGAGAGATGGGTGGAGGCGTCGATCAGGCGACGCTTCCACGGGTCTGTCGCCGCACGAGCCTTGTCGGGCTGAACGATGTGGACGACCCGATGACCCTGGCCTTCGCCGACCCTCAGACCGATCTGGAGCCCCTCTGTCGGGCCCGCCCCCGCCCCGCCTCCCGGCGTGAGGACGCCGTTGACGCGCGCGTGCCGATCCCCGCCGATTTCCGGCTGGAGTCCGGCGACCGGCTCCCTCAATCCGCGATCCTCGCCCGCCTGCACGGCCCTGCCGGCGCCCCGGTGGTCGCCGTCGCCGGCGGCATTTCGTCGGGTCGGTTCGTCCATCGCACCGAGACCAACGGCCTGGGCTGGTGGTCCGGCGCCGTGGGCCCGCGCTGCCCCATCGACCTCAACCGCCTCCAGGTCCTCGCCTTCGATTTCGCCCCGGGCGCGGAGGGCCTGGACCGGGCCGTGACCATCACCACGCGGGATCAGGCGCGGCTGCTGGCGCTGGTCCTCGACCACCTGCGGATCGAGCGGCTGGCGGCCTTCGTCGGCTGCTCCTACGGCGGCATGATCGCCCTGGCCTTCGCCGCCCTGTTCCCGGCCCGGGTCGAGCAGCTGCTGGTCGTGTCCGCCGCCCACCGGGCTCACCCGCTCGCGATCGCCTGGCGCGGCGTCCAGCGTCGGATCCTGGAGCTGGCCGAGGCCGCGGGTCGCCCGGAGGACGGCGTGGCGCTGGCCCGCCAGCTGGCCATGACCACCTATCGCACCGCGGACGAGTTCGACGCCCGCTTCGAGGTCGAGGCCCCGGCCCGGGCGGGTCAGGCCTATCCGGTCTGCGACTATCTGGTGGCGCGCGGCCGGGCCTATCGCAAGCACACCACCCCGGCCCGCTGGATCAGCCTGTCGGACTCGATCGACCGCCACGCGGTGCAGCCGGAGTCGGTGACCGTGCCGACCACGCTCGTCGGCTTCACCTCGGACCGGCTGGTGCCCATCGAGGACATGCGCGAGCTCGCCGCCCGCCTACCCCTGCTGTTCCGCTTCGTCGAGGCGCCGTCGCTGTATGGCCATGACGCCTTCCTGAAGGAGGACGCGCTGGTCGGCGACGTCCTTCGCACCGCGCTCAAGGAGATCGCCGGATGAGCGACCACCGCCCCGATCCCCGCACCCTCGCCGCCCGCAGCGGCGTCGACCAGGACCCGGCCCACGGCGCGGTGATGCCGCCGCTGTATCTGTCGTCCAACTACGCCTTCGCCGGGTTCGAGCAGAAGCGGCGCTACGACTACACCCGCTCGGGCAACCCCACCCGCGACGTGCTGGCCGAGACCCTGGCGGGGCTGGAGGGCGGCGCCGGCTGCGTCGTCACCGCGACGGGCATGGCGGCGGTCGATCTGTCGCTGTCGCCGCTCGAGCCCGGCGACCTGCTGGTCGCGCCGCACGACCTCTACGGCGGCACCCATCGCCTGCTGTGCGCCCGGGCGAGGAAGGGCCATTTCCGGGTCGTCTTCGTCGACCAGAACAACGAGGCGGCGCTCACGGCGGCCCTGGCCGA
>JBKBUS010000168.1:0-4676 GCA_046290035.1 Brevundimonas sp. | reverse complement strand
CGAGGCGTTCGGGCGACGCCGTGGCCTGCAGCTGATCGGCGATGGCACCCCGGGAACTCCCGCACCTAGTCGTGCCCGTGCGCGGCGAAGCGGAACGGTTTCGTCCGGTCGTAAGCGCCCGCGGACGTCGGCCTAGCGACGTCGCCAATCGGCGGGAGCACGCGAACCAACTGCTAACTCAGTTACGCGAACTTCAGCCGCCACAGGATCGCCCAGGCGCCTATGTTCAGGTGATGGGCCGGCCCAACGAGCCCATCGTCGCGGACAAGTTCGACAAGTCCGGCCTGCGGCTGCTGAAGGTCGAGACCCCGCGAGCCGCGGGGGAGGTTGGCGACGTGGTCTTCTTCGCGCCGCGGGCAGCGCTGGAGAAGGTTGAGCGTAAGGTCATCGCTTTTCGGGACGAAGACACGGACACCGGCCGACCCAAGAATGCGGACCTTGTCCAGAGCATCGGCCGCCTGCAGCGCGCGAACCTCCGATCCCTCTGGCGCGGGCCCGCAGCCGCGTTTCCGCAGCAGCAAGACGCGGTGGCGAACTGGGAGGTCTGGCTGCGCTCGGACGCGGTCGCGCCTTTCGTCGCGTCGGCGCGGCATGCTGAAGTTTTGGTCTCTCCGGATCGGCTAACCTTCCCTGAGCAGACCGTCCTACATGTTACGGCTAGTCGCGTCGCGCTGGCGCGCCTCGTACGGCAGTCCGATGGCGTGATGGCGCTGGCCAGACCGTCGACCACGGCCGAGTTCTTCGACGCCCTTCCGGTCGAGGAGCAGGACGGCTGGACGCAGGACTTGCAACGGCGCGTGCAGTTCGCGCCCGTCGATGCCGAAACGCGTTGGATCACACTTCTCGACACAGGTGTCTCCAGGGCTAATCCTCTAATCTCGCCGGCACTCGCGGCGGACGATCGGTTCGCGGCGGACCCAGCCTGGGCCGTTGAGGACATGAGTGGCCATGGCACCGGCATGGCGGGCCTAGCCCTCTATGGAGACCTGACGACTGCGCTCGCCGGGACGGCGCGAAGGATGGTTCGGCAGCGGCTTGAGTCGGTTAAGGTCGTCCCCGACGCTGGTCACAACCCCCACCATCTGTTGGGTACCGTAACTCGCCGGGCTGTCGACGTAGTAGAGGCCCACGCGAATCGGACTCGCGTCTTCACCTTGGCATCTAGTACGTCCGACGACTATCCGCACGACGGAGCACCAACCTCTTGGTCGGCGGAGATCGACCAGCTCTCCGCAGGGAGATCGGGGTTGGAAGCACGGCGACGACTGATCCTGACGTCAGCGGGCAACGTCCCGTCGCACAGACATCTTAGCGCTCGCTATCACAGCGTTTGCGACGGACCGGACCAGGAGTTGGAAGCACCGGGGCAGGCCTGGAACGCCATCACCGTGGGTGCCTACACGAACAAAGTCGTTCTCGGCCAAGGCATCGCCGGGCAGCCGCTAGCGCCGGCGGGCGACCTGTCGCCTCACAGCAAGACTGCGTCCTGGACCTCGACCTGGCCCTTAAAGCCCGACATCGTTCTCGAAGGTGGCAATCTGGTACTGGATGACCGTCCACCGGCGATGGCGTGTGGAGATCTTAGTCTCCTCACTACCTATCATGACGTTGCCACGCGCCACTATCAGACGTTCGAGGCCACCAGTGCAGCGACGGCGCTTGCCGCCCGGATGACGGCGCAGCTGTGGTCCGACTACCCGGCACTCTGGCCCGAGACTGTACGCGCGTTGCTTGTTTCCTCGGCGCGTTGGACTCCCGCCATGCGCGGCCATCTGCCTGCGAACCCGGGCAAGGGCGACTACGACGACCTCTTCTGCCGCTACGGCTACGGTGTTCCTGAGTTGGTACGAGCCCGGCGCAGCGCCAGGGACATGATCACTCTGATCGTCGAGGACGAGATCGCGCCTTATGTACACCGCGGCGCGGGCAGCGCCGAGGCGGTGCATAACGAAATCAAGCTCCATACCCTCCCTTGGCCTGTCCAAGCTCTCCGTCGGCTGCGCAATCGCAACGTGACCTTGCGCGTGGCGCTGTCCACCTTCGTGGAGCCCAACCCGGCGGAGGCTGCTCGCGGTCGCAAGCTCCGCTACGGCTCCCACGGGTTGAGGTTCAAGCTGAAGCGGGCTGATGAGACAACCGCGCAGTTCCGAGCGCGCATCAACCGGGCGGCCGAGACTGACGAGGATGCACCCCGCATGGCGAACGGTGCCGACGAGGATGGCTGGACCTTCGGCACGCGGCGACGCGACGTCGGCTCCCTCCACATCGACGAGTTGACCTGTCCGGCCAGCGATCTGGCCCGTCGCGATGTCTTGGCGGTGCACCCCGTCGGCGGGTGGTGGAAGGCCAAACTCCGCGCGGGCCAGGAACTGCCGCGAGCTCGCTACGCGCTCGTCATCGAGATCGACGCGGAGAATGAAGACGTCGACTTGTATGCAGAAGTTGAGGTCGCCATTGCGGCTATGATCGCAGCTCAGGTTGAGCGGTGAGATCGGCGCGACCTCCCGGGTCGAACGAGCATCTTCCAACTAACTCTACGCTTTCAGCCACCCAGCTTCGGAGCCGTTCGCCGTGGGTATCCTGACCTCTCAGGGTTCGAACTAAGCCTCCTCAGGCTCACTGCCAAAGAGCGGACCTTCCGAAGGTCCTCGTTGAGTCAGGACAGGTCTTCAGCCGGCCGCGTTCGGAGAGGTCCACTCCTGACTCTTTGCTGCCGTTTGGAATGACGGCTTTTGTTACTGTCGTCCAGGCTCGGGTTCCAAGTTCCCGAGCCACCGCTTCCACTGGATTGAAGCGCTTTTCACCCCCTCACAGGGCGCTCTGGCCTTGTCATCAGACCATTGCCGACGACGCCTCTCCAGACGCGGCGGAAAACCGCCGGATACTCACGGACCGCTTCACGCGCCTCCGCGGGACGACCCAGACAGCGATCGAGAGCCAGTCCAGCAACTACTTCGAGGTCTACGGCGACATCGCCGCCGAAAACCTCACTCGCCAGGGCGACTTATCGGCAGACGGTGGAAGGTGTGGAGGTGCACGAGGCTAACCTTGCCGACGAGGCAGACGCCTTCTTCTTCAGAGCCGATCTGCTTCGGGACGTCAGTTACCGGTTGCTAGAGAATGGCAAGGCGGTCGTAGCCGTCGCCGACCGCGAGACGCCGGACGCGCGCCATGTGCGCGTGACCTTCCGTTTCGCGCCACGCTACACGTGGAGGTCCGACCCCATCGTGCAATTCAGGCTGCCCAAGGCTTTCGAGGGAGGAACCGGCTTCGCAGGCCCAGCCGCTGACCGCCGCCAGACCGAGACGCGGGTCTGATCGCTATTTGTCGCTCATACTCGGTGCTCATGACGACCACCGATTCGCCACTCGCCAACCCGATGCTGCTGGCTCTGCGCACGGCGCTGGTTGCCTGCCTCCGTCAGGTGAAGCAGGCTTCGAAGGCCTCTAGTGGAATCGTGCGGTGAGGTGTCTACCTCAGGTGGGACGAGGTGCGCGGCGCAGGCATGGCAGGGGTCGATACGATACGGGCGACGCGGGACGGCGACCAGTTTCACTATCACTGGGCGGCGCGCCAGAGTCTGAGACTGCTGCCCGGCCCGGACGATCTGGTCGCGGTAACGGTCGAGGGCGCCTCCGTCCTCGATGAGGACGGGCCAGCAGGTCAGGCCGGCGATGAGATCATCGACGTGGGCCTCTACCATGGGGCCGACACTTTCGCGAAAGCGCGGCAGGTCGAGTACGTCCAGCTCAAGCACTCGACCGCGCGAAGCGGACGCGTCTGGACGCCAAGCGAGCTGAAGCACACCATCGCAGGCTTCGCCGACGTTTTCCGAAAGCATCTGCGGAAAGGGAAGTCGGCGGTGGCGAGCGGGCGGCTCCGCTTCCGCTTCACCAGCAATCGGCCATTCGATGCGAAGACGCTCCTGGCCGTGCGCGAACTCGGCGAGGGGCGGACGGCGACCCATTCGACCTTGGCCCGGAAATTCACCGGCTTTTGCGGACTGGCGGGGGAGGACCTGCGGCTGTTCTACAGCCTGATCACGCTCGACGGATCAGCGCCCGACCTGTGGGCGCAGCGCAATCTTCTGGTGCAGGACGTTCGTGCCTATCTGCCGGAGACCGATTACGACGCGCCGACCCAGCTGAAGGAGCTGGTGACCCGCAAGGCGACGTCGGAGGGCGCGACGAACAGGGCGATCTCCCTGCACGACGTCCTGCGGGCGCTAAGGGCAACCCTGCCGGACCTCTATCCGGCTCCGTCGCGCATCCCGGACCCGGCCGACACCTTCAGCCGGGCCCAGGAGCCCGACATCCTGCAGACCGTTCTGTCGGCGGAACGGCCCGTCCTGATCCACGCCGACGGCGGGGTCGGCAAGTCGGTGCTGGCCGCGCGGTTGGCCCGGGCGATGCCGACCGGGTCCGCCGCGGTCCTCTACGACTGCTACGGCGAGGGGCTCTACGGCGTCGCCAATGACTTCCGGCACCGCCACCGCGACGCCTTGGTGCAGATCGTCAATGAACTCGCCGGACGGGGGCTGTGCCACCCCCTGGTGCCCGCTCATTACGCGGACCCCAAGCAGTATGTTCGCGCCTTCGTCTATCGCCTGGAGCAGGCGGTCCGCCAGCTGCGGGGGAGCGACCCCGCAGCCGTGCTGTGCGTCATCGTCGACGCTG
>JBKBUS010000167.1:0-4676 GCA_046290035.1 Brevundimonas sp. | reverse complement strand
CATCCCCTTCATCGGCTCGTTCCGCGACGACGGCTACACCGACGAGGAGGCCAAGATGTGGGCCGAGACCCACAAGATGCTGGATCCCTCAATCCGCCTGACGGTCACCTGCGTGCGGGTGCCGGTCTTCGTCGGCCATTCGGAGGCCGTCACGCTGGAGTTCGAACGTCCCATCGAGCCGGAGGAGGCGCGCGAGCTGCTGCGTGACGCCCCCGGCGTGCTGGTCGTCGATAAGCAGGAGGCCGACGGCTACGTCACCCCGGTCGAGGCGGCCGGGGAGTTCGCGGTCTACGTCAGCCGCATCCGCAAGGATCCGACGGTCCCGAACGGCCTGTCGATGTGGGTCGTGTCGGACAACCTGCGCAAAGGCGCGGCCCTGAACGCGGTCCAGATCGCCCAGCTGCTGGACGAACAGGGCGTGATCCAGCCCAAGAGCGGCTATCGCACCCTGACGGTCTGACCGTGACCGCCGAGACGCGCCCCGCCTATCTCTCGGCGCTAGGCTGCTACGTCATCTGGGGCCTGATGCCGCTGCTGTTCATGGGACAGGCGGCGCAGGGGTTCTCCGCCCTGGAGATCCTCGCCTATCGCGCCCTGTTCGCCGCGCCCTTCGCGCTGGCGCTGGTCTGGCTGGCCCAGCAGGGCGGCCAGGTGCGGGCGGCGTTGGCCCAGCCGCGCACCCTGGCCTGGCTCCTGCTCTCCACCCTGCTGATCGCCTTGAACTGGGGCGTCTATGTCTGGGCGACCACCAACCAGGCCACGCTGGAGGCCAGCCTCGGCTACTATATCAACCCGCTTCTCAACATGGTCGTGGGGCTGTGGCTGTTCCGCGAGCGGATCGACCGCTGGGGCTGGGTCGCCATCGGCCTGGCGGCGGTCGGAGTGCTGTTCCAGGCCCTGGCCCTGGGCCGGCCGCCCTGGATCTCGCTGATCCTGGCGTTCAGCTTCGGCGCCTATGGGGTGATCCGCAAGCGCGTCCCCGTGGAGGCCCAGAGCGGCCTGTTCATCGAGTGTGTGATCCTGATCCCGTTCGGCCTGGCCTATGTGGGTTGGTTGACCGTCTCGGGCGGGGGCCATGCGCTGGACAGCGGCGCCTCGCTCGCCTGGGCTCTGGCGAACGGCCCGGCCACGGTGATCCCGCTGGCGCTTTTCGCCTTCTCGGCGCGCCGCCTGCCGCTGTCGACCATCGGCTTCATCCAGTTCCTGGCGCCCACCCTGCAGTTCTGCGTGGGCGTGCTCGCGGGCGAGGCCTTCACGCCGCTTCGGGGGATCAGCTTCGCCTTCATCTGGGGCGGGGCGCTGGTCTTCGCCCTCGCCGCCTGGCGCCGCAGCCGTCTGGCCCGACGCGCCGTGGTTCAGCCGGTCTAAAGATTCTTCCGCCGTCATCCTCGCGCTTGACCCGAGGATCGGACTGTCCGCGTCCAAATCTGTAGGCGGCGTGCGACACGCCCTCCGACCCTCGGATCAAGTCCGAGGGTGTCGATGGTTCAGAAGCCTAAAGGGCGGTCCTCAGCGACCACAACTCGGGGAAGCAGCGTCGCTTCAGCGTCGAGGCCAGGTAGCCCACCCCGTCGGTGCCGCCGGTGCCGCGCTTGCCGCCGATGATCCGCTCCACCGTCACCACGTGCTTGTGTCGCCAGGTCAGCAGCGCGTCGTCCAGGTCCATCAGCTTCTCCGCCAGCTGATAGAGCGCCCACCACCGCTCCGTGTCGCGATAGACCTCGAGCCACGCCGCCTCGACACCGGGGTGCGGTTCGTAGGGCGCGCGCACGTCGCGCCCCAGCACCTCGGCCGGAACCGGCAGGCCGGCCGATGCGAGTTGATGAAGGGCGTCGTCATAGAGGCTGGGCTCGTCGATCGCCGCCTGCAGCGCCGCCTTCGCCTCGGGCCGGTCCTCGTGAAACGCCAGGAACCGCGCGTCCTTCAGCCCCAGCATGGCCTCCAGCCGCCGGAACTGGTCGCTCTGGAACCCGGACGATGGGCCGAGCACCTGGCGAAAGCGCAGGTAATCCGCCGGCGTCATGGTCGCGAGCACGTCCCAGCTCTGGGTCATCACCGCCTGGATGCGGCTGACCCGCGCCAGGCTCTTGTAGGCCGGCACCAGATCGCCGCCGCGCACCAGCCGCTTGGCCAGCGCCACCTCATGCAGGATCTGCTTCAGCCACAGCTCCTTGGTCTGGTGGATGACGACGAACAGCATCTCGTCGTGCTGGTCGCTGAGCGGATGCTGGGCGGCGAGCAGGTCGTCGAGCGCGAGGTAGCGCGCATAGGTCATGTCGCCGGACGTGGGATCGGTCATGTCCCCGGTCTAGCGCCCGGCCACGCCGTCGCTCAAGTCAGCCGACCAGCACCGCCGCTCGGCCGTCGCCCGCCGGGCACTCGACGCCATGCACCGTCAGGTCCGCCTCGCCCAGACCGACGCCGAGAAGGTCGAGGGTTGGATTGACCACGCCGTCCAGCGTCGTCCCGACCGACGCCAGCAACTGGCCCAGCGACGAGGTCAGCCCGCCGAGCCCCAGGACGAGCCCCAGCGCCTGAACGTCGAGCTCCAGTTCACCGAACAGCGAGGAGATCGCGCCGGTCAGCGCCTCGCGGCTCTTGACCGTGCGCGGCGTCCCCGCCGCCACGTCGCTCGAGCTGAAGCGGACTTCGGCCCAGCTCGTATCCTCGGCGCGAACCGTCGCCTGGCCCCGCACCCGCACCAGCCCCGCCACGTTGATCAGCGTCGCCTGACCGGACACCGGGTCGCGCTTGAAGTCGTCGAGCCGCGCCTCGTCGACCGCCCCCAGGCGCGCCGAGGCCACGCCCGGCCGCGCGCTCAGCGTCACGGCGCCGGCAGGACAGTCGATCCGGCTCAGGCGCGCCTCGGCCGAGGCGAGCTCGATGAGGATCGGCAGCTCGACCTGCGCCAGTCCGTTCAGCTTCTGGGCCGTGCGGGCCTTCAGGAACAGCCGCGCCTGGGCCGTGCGGATCGTCGGCGTTCCGTCCTTGGCCACCGCCATCCAGGGGCTGCCGTTCGGCCGCTCGCCGATCGCCAGCACGACCTCCAGATCCGCCAGTCCGGCCTGGGCGCCGAGGTCCAGCGCCACCTGCCGATCTCCGGCGCCGATCTCGACGATGGCGTTGGCGAGATCAAGGCTCGAGACCGCCACATCCAGCCCGCCCTTCAGGCCGTCGGGTCCGCTCGCGGAGGCGCCGATGAGGTCGCCGATCTCAAGTTCGGCCCCGCCCGCCGCCGACGACAGACCGGCCAGCGCGTCGCCCGCTCGCCCGCCGGTCAGCTCGCCCAGCACCTCCAGCGCCACGCCGGACGTGGTGGTGCGGGCGAGCAGGCCGTCATAGTCGCCCGCCGTGACGCCCAACCGGTGCGCCAGCGCGTCAGCGAACTCCAACAGACGAACGTCCGCCTCCGCCAACGCCCGATAATCCATCACCGACAGGCCGACCTCCGATCCCGTCAGGCCGCTCAGCAGCTGGTTCGCGAGGCCCCCGTCCAGCGACGCCAGCCTCGATCCGATGGAGAAGGCCGCCACCGGCGGCTGGACCCGCGTCGCCGCCCGGCCGGTACGCGTCACCGGCCATCGCTCCCGACCCAGGAAGATATGGGCGAAGTACAGCCGCGCCTCCGCCGTGAGCCGCACCTCGGCGGCGTCGGGATCTGAAGGCGCGGCCGTGAATCGGTCGATGGGGGGGAGGTCGGGATCGGGCGTGTAACGACCCAGCGTCAGGGCGTAGCCGGTCAGGTCCGGCAGATTGGCCCCGGCCGTGGCCCGAGCCGCGGCGTCCGCGCGCTCCAGATGTCGGGCCGCCGACAGGGCCGCGAGGTCGGCCGCCCCCTGGACCCGCCGGGCGGTCAGGGCGATGGAGCCGAGGTCGATCGCGACAGCCGCGGCCGCCAGGGCGACGGCGCCGCCGACCGCCGCCATGACGGCCACCGCCCCGGAGCGATCGTGGGCGAAGCCGCGCACCTCAGTAGCCTCCGACCCGAACCACGGCGCTGCGGCTCAGCACTTCCGGGGGGCGCGGCAGGGGACCGGCCAGGGCCGTCAGGGGGTGTTCGGTCAGGTCCAGCCGCACCGTGACCGTCAGCCGCTCGGCGGTCTCGTCCACGTCGGCGCTCAGCCGCTCGACCGCCAGTCCTGTCATCCCCGGCGCCTGGGCGGCGATTTCCGCGCGGGCCAGAGCCTCGCGCTCCACGGGATCGAGACCCGCGACCGCCGCCCGCGCCGCCTCGGCCGCCAGCGCCTGCACCGAATGGGCCAGCCAGTACCAGCCGCCGTAGACCGCCACCGCGAGGAACAGCAGGATCAGGAAGGGCGCCACCAGGGCGAACTCCACCGCCGCGACCCCGGTTCTGGGCCCGTGACGGTGGAGCGCTCGCTGGGGACGAGAGTTCGACATGCCTTACGGTTGTATGACAGACGGGTAAATAACTCGTTTTGATTGTTTTCGACCCTGTCATTCCACTGTCGCGCGCCGGGCATAGATCGCGCACGTGATGATCCTGTCCCGGATGAAGCTCCCCTTCGCGACGCCTGCGTCGGGCGGCCTGAGCTGGCCGCTGGTCGTGAGCCTCGCGCGCGGCCTGCTCCGCGTCGTTGAGGCCGGCCGGCGCGTGTGGGGGTTCGCCGGGCCCGCGGCAGCGCAGCCGGGAGCGGCCGCCCCCGCCGCCGCGC
>JBKBUS010000166.1:0-4682 GCA_046290035.1 Brevundimonas sp. | reverse complement strand
GTCGGGAAGCTCCAGAATGCCGTCGGACTCGTCGGCCAGCTCCAGCTCGGACGCCGAGCACAGCATGCCGTTCGACACCACGCCGCGCACCGGCTTCTCGACCAGGGTCACGCCCAGACCCGGCACATAGGCGCCGGTGGGCGCATAGATGGTCGTCAGGCCCGCCCGCGCGTTCGGGGCGCCGCAGACGATCTCCTTCACGCCGTCGACGGTGTCGACCTGACAGACCTGCAGCCGGTCCGCGTTCGGGTGCCGTTCGGCCGAGACGATCTTCGCCACCGTGAAGGGCGCCAGCGCAGCGATCGGATCGTGGACCTCCTCGACCTCCAGCCCGGCCATGGTCATGGCGTGGGCGATCGCGTCGACCTCGGCGGTCGTGTCGAGGTGTTCCTTGAGCCAGGACAGGGTGAACTTCATCGTCTCAGTCTCAGCTCAGGCCGGTGGCGAGGTTGGGCGCGGCGAAGGGCGAGAAGCCGTAGTGGGCCAGCCACCGGGTGTCCGCCTCGAACATCGGGCGCAGGTCCGGGATGCCGTACTTGAGCATGGCCAGGCGATCCACGCCCATGCCGAAGGCGAAGCCCTGCCATTCGGCGGGATCGAGCCCGCAGGCCCGCAGCACGTTCGGATGCACCATCCCGCAGCCCAGGATCTCCATCCAGTCCTCGCCCTGGTTCAGCTTCAACTCGCCGCCGGAGCGATCGCAGCGGATGTCCATCTCGGCGGAGGGCTCGGTGAAGGGGAAGTGGTGCGGCCGGAATCGGGCGTCGATCGCGTCCATCTCGAAGAAGCGCGCGACGAAGGTCTGAAGCGTCCACTTCAGGTGGCCCATGTGGATGTCGCGGTCGATCACCAGGCCCTCGACCTGGTGGAACATCGGCGTGTGGGTGGCGTCGGAGTCCTTCCGGAAGGTCCGGCCCGGAGCGATGATGCGGATCGGCGGAGCCTGGCCCGCCGCGATCCAGCCGGCCGGCGGCTTGTCGTTCATCACGCGCATGGTCCGCACCTGCACCGGGCTGGTGTGGGTGCGCAGCACCTTGCGCTCGCCCGTCTCGGGGTCGGGCCTGAGGAAGAAGGTGTCGTGCATCTCCCGCGCCGGGTGCTTGGGCGGGAAGTTCAGCGCCGTGAAGTTGTGGAAGTCGTCCTCGATGTCGGGGCCCTCCGCGACCGAAAAGCCCATCTCCGCGAACAGGGCGACGATCTCGTCCATCACCTGCATCGTGGGGTGCACCGAGCCCCGGCGGCGGGGCGCGGGCGGCAGGGTCAGGTCGACCCGTTCCGCCAGCAGTTTGGCGTCCAGCTCGGCGGCCTCTATCTCGGCCTTGCGAGCCCCTAGCGCGGCGCCGACCCGGTCACGCAGGCCGTTGATCACCGGCCCCTTCTCGCGCCGCTCGTCCGGGCTCATCGCGCCCATGCCCTTCAGCAGGCCCGAAATCGTGCCCGTCTTGCCGAGGGCGGCGACGCGGATGGCCTCGACTTCGGCCGAGGTCGAAGCCGCGCCGATGGCGTTGATCAGATCGAGTTCAAGCTGGGCGAGGTCGGTCATGGGGCCGTCGTCTAGCGGCTGGGGATGAAAGCAAAAAGCCCCCCGGCGCGGGCCGGAGGGCTTTTGTGCGTTCCGAGTGTCGGAAAGCTTAGGCCAGGGCCGCGCGAACCTTGTCGGCGACGGCCTTGAAGCCGGCTTCGTCCGCGGCGATCGCGGCCAGAACTTTACGATCCAGGGTCACGCCGGCCTTGTTCAGGCCGTTGATGAACTGGCTGTAGGTGAAGCCCTCGGCGCGGGCCGCGGCGTTGATGCGCTGGATCCACAGGGCGCGGAACGAGCGCTTCTTGTTGCGGCGGTCGCGGTAGGCGTACTGGCCGGCCTTGTCCACCGCGGCCTTGGCGGCGCGGATGGTGTTCTTGCGGCGGCCGTGGAAGCCCTTGGCCTGCTCCAGGACCTTCTTGTGCTTGGCGTGGGAGGTGACCCCCCGTTTGACGCGAGCCATGATGTCTTTCCTTCGGAAGTTCCCCTACCGCTCGGCCCGCGGGGCCTCGCTGCTTCAGGGGATCATTTCAAACTGAGTGTGCGGTTGAAGTTCGATCCTGCCTCGCGCCGATCAGGCGTAGGGCATGTAGGACTTGATCTTCTTGGCGTCCGCGTCGCTCATCACCGAGGTGCCGCGGTTTTGGCGGATGTACTTGGCGTTGTGGCTGATCAGGCGGTGGCGCTTGCCCGCCACGCCGGCCTTCACCTTTCCGGTCGCCGTCAGTTTGAAGCGCTTCTTTGCGCCCGACTTCGTCTTCAGTTTCGGCATTTTCCGTTCCTTTTCAGTCGGCGGGACGGACCCGCCGCCGGTTCTGAGGACCGCCCAGGCATGCCTGTTCGCCCGGCGGTCCGGTTACGCGAAGGCGCGGCTTCTAGCGGAAGCGGAGCCTGCGATCAAGCGCGCGTCGGCGGGACATGGGTCTCGAGGTACCGTATCGTCTCCCGCAGCATCTGCAGCCGCGTCTCCGGTCGCGAGAGCCAGTGATCCTCGCCATTGAGATCGACCACCTCGTGCGGCTTGCCGGCCGCGCGCAGGGCGTTGGCGAAGATGCGGGTCTGCTCATACGGCACCACCGTATCGTCCCGCCCGTGGATCATCAGGATCGGGGCGTCCGCCCGCGCCGCCTGCCGCGCAGGAGAAATCTCATCCAGGCCCCGATCGCCGAGTCGATCGGCGCCCATGAAGCGGTTCCAGTAGCGCACCACAGGGCTGTCGTCGCGACCGGCCTGCTCGGCGGACCACTCCACCATCCGACGGAGATCAGAGACCCCGGCGACAGCGACCGCGCAGCGGTACACGCCGGGATCAAGCGTCGGTCCGGCCATGGCGGCGTAACCCCCGTAGCTGGCTCCGACGATCGCCACCCTTTCGGGGTCGGCGACGCCCTCCTGCACCAGCCAGCGGACCCCGTCGGAGAGGTCGGTCTGCATCTTCCGACCCCACTCGCCATAGCCCGCCTCGAGATGCTGGGCGGAAATGCCGTCCGACCCTCGGAAGTTCGGCTGCAATACGGCGTAACCTCGCGAGGCGATCGCCTGGGCCCACCAATCGAAGGCGAGATAGTCCCGCGCCGCGGGGCCGCCGTGGGGCAGGACCACGAGCGGCAGTCCCCTTTCCTCCGAGCGGCCGGGAGGCAGGGTGAGGTAGCCCGGAATCCGCATCCCGTCCGCCGCAGAATAGGCGATGGCCCGAACCTCGCCGACAGCCTCACCGGGAATGCCGGGATACACGTCGCCGATGATGTCCGCGCGACCAGAGTCCAGGTTCACGTAGTGAACCGTGCCCGAATCCCCGAGTCCCCAGGTACGCACGGCGACGCGTCGGAAATTGTCGCTCCACGACAGGAGGGTGGGCGAGCGATCCTGGAACGCGCGCCGGATCGCTCGCCACGCCGCCCCAGCCTCCGGATCGCTGATCTCCAGCCAGCTGCCCTCGCCCGCCTCGTCCGACGAAAACACCTGCCCGATCATCACGCCCGTCTTGGGGTGGAAAAGCAGGCCGGTCGGCTCGTTCTCGAAGTCGAGCCCGGCGCGCGCGCCTTCGGGGGAGACGACGGTGAAGCTGGTCCGGGCCGCGCCCTCGGGTCGGTCCGCCACGATCACCGAGCGGCCGTCGGGGGCCAGTCCGATCAGGGACGGGGTGTCGATCCTGCGGTTCTCGGTCCACACGGACTCGAAGAACCCGCCCCGCTTGAGCATGAGGGCCCATTCACCCGATCGCCCATCATAGCTGGTTCGGGCGATCGCTTCGCCCTCGGCGTTGATCACATAGCCCCCGGTTCGAAAATCGCCGCGTTCGACGACTCGTCCGCGACCGGTCGCCGGGTCGATGCTGAAGAGGTGCAGGTCGTTGGAACGCTCCAGACTGATCAGCGGGACGAGGACGCGGGTCTCGCCATCGATCTCGCGGATCTGAGGCGTTCCGGCGAACGCCTGAAGCACGTCGGGAAGGCCGCGCGTCAGCGGCAACACCCGGCGCGTGGCGACGTCGAAGACCTGCCCCTGGAACCACTCCGCGCGTCCGGCCCCGATCAGGGGCGCCGCGCCGGTGAAAGACGTTTGCACAAGCAGCCTGTCGTCCCCAAGCCAGTCGATGCTGCGGACCTTCGCGTCGGCGACCCTGACTGCTCCCAAGAGGGCTTGAGCGACAGGGTCGCTGACCAGAACGGCCCTTTCGGCCCCGACCCCCGTGACGAACGCCAAGCGTTGACCGGAGGGCGAGATGGCCACCATTTCGAACGACGGGAGGGCCGCATAGGCCTCTACCGGCGGCGGCGCCTGGCGCCCCCATGCGGATCCCGTCACGACGAGGGGCGCGACGGCCCCGGTGACGAGCAGGCTGCGGCGATCGATCATGCGGCGTCCCCCAAACAACTTCTAGGTTCAGCTTATGCTTGCCCGCACGGGAGGCAAGCCGCGCCGCTAAAGTCGTCGCGCCGCTCGCCCGGCGTTGATCGCCATGATGGCCGCCGGCACGGTGAAGGCGGCCCCGATCAGGAAGGGCCAGTCGTGGCCGACGCCGGAGAAGATCGCGCCCGCCGCGATCGGGCCCAGGATCCGGGCCGAGGAGCTGGCGGCCATGTTCAGGCCGAGCATCGCGCCCTGCTGGTCCGGGGAAGTCGCGCGGCTGATCATGGCGGAGATATTGGGCATGGTC
>JBKBUS010000165.1:0-4693 GCA_046290035.1 Brevundimonas sp. | reverse complement strand
CGATGGAATCGCAGGTCGGGCCGTAAAAGCGGAACGGCTTCAGCTCGGCCGAGGCCGCCCCGTCACGCACCAGCTTGGTGGGGAACGGCCAGCGCGAGTGCGTCGCGTCGAACAGCGAGCCGTAGGATCCGTCGTTCAGATACAGCGCGTCGCCCTTGCGAAGGTCCACGCGCGCCAGCACGGAGGAGGACTCGGCCACCAGCGCCCGGCCGGGCTCGCACCACAGCTCGGTCGTCTCGGTCACCGGCATCTCGGCGAAGCCGCGGTGCACCGCGTCGGCGTACTCCTGCATGTCCGGCGGGACCATGCCCGGATAGACCGAGGGGAAGCCGCCGCCGACGTCGACGATGTCGACGAACACGCCCGCCTTGCGGATGGCGCGGCCGACCTGCGCCATCGCAGCCTCATAGGCCGACGGGCGCATGCACTGCGAGCCGACGTGGAACGACACGCCCATCAGGCCGTCCTTCACCGCCTGGCGGGTGGCCAGCAAGAGGCCGGCGGCCTGGTCCGGCGAGACGCCGAACTTGCCCGACAGGGTGTAGGCCGCGCCGTCGGCGGAGACCGCCATGCGCACGACGAGGTTCAGGTCCGAAGCCTGGCCCGTCGCATCCATGATCTTGGCCAGCTCCTCGACGCAGTCGAGCGAGAAGGTCCGCACGCCGTGATCGAAGTAGGCCTTGGTGATGGCCGCCCGGCTCTTGACCGGGTGCATGAAGGCGATGCGCGCCTCGGGCAGCACCGAGCGCACCAGCTCGATCTCGGCGATCGAGGCGGCGTCGAAGCCGGTCACGCCCGCCTCCACCAGGGCCTCGATGACCCAGCGCGAAGGGTTCGCCTTCACCGCGTAGAAGACGTCAGCCTTTAGATTGTCCTGGAACCAGCGCGCCGCTACGGAAACAGAGCGCTGCCGCACAAGGGCGACGGGACGCTCCGGAGACCGCTCACGGACCAGGTCCAGGGGAGAATGGTACGTGCGCAACTCACGTAACCCCCTGCAGATTGTTAAACCCAGACCGGCGTTAGCGGCGCAGTAGGACCTACGGGGTCCGCCGGAGCGCGCGATATGAGGTCATTGGACCGTCATGTAAAGGGGTAATTTCGTGGCGCGCTCTCCAGATGGCCCGCGCGGGCGGCAGGGGATTACGCAGCCGTAACTTGCCTGCTCCGCATCGAGCCGTAGCGTCGCGCTCCTGGGTGCGAAGGAGGCTGAGGATGAAAGGTTCAAGGGGGGCGCTGGCCAGAGGGTCGCTGGCCGCGGCGATGGCGGTCGCGCTGGCGGCGGGGGGGCTTCCCGCATGGGCCCAGGCGCCGGCGTCCGAACTGGCGCGGAGCGTCGACATCCCGTTCGAGACCTTCACGCTCGACAACGGTCTGCGGGTCGTGGTGCACACCGACCGCAAGGCCCCGGTGGTGGCGATCCAGGCCTGGTACAACGTCGGTTCCAAGGACGAGCCGCAGGGGCGGACCGGCTTCGCGCACCTGTTTGAACACATCGGCCTGTTCAACCCGACCGAGAACCTGCCCGGCGGCCTGATGGAGCCGCTACGGGCCATGGGCGCCACGGACTGGAACGGCACCACTTGGTTCGACCGGACCAACTTCTTCCAGACCGTTCCGACCTCGGCACTGGACCAGGCGCTCTACATGGAGAGCGACCGGATGGGCCACCTTCTGGGAGCGCTCAACCAGGAACGGCTCGATAACCAGCGCGGCGTCGTCCAGAACGAGAAGCGCCAGGGCGATAACCAGCCCTTCGGCCTGGTCTCCTATGCGCAGCTGGAGGCGCTCTTCCCGCCGGGGCATCCCTACCGGCACTCCACGATCGGCTCGATGGCAGATCTCGACGCCGCCACTCTGGAAGACCTGCGCCAGTGGCATCGCGACAACTACGGGCCCAACAACGCCGTGCTGGTGCTGGCGGGTGACATCGACGCCGCGACGGCGCGCGAGAAGGTTCAGACCTACTTCGGGCACATCCCGCGCGGTGCGGTGAACACGCCGGCCGCGGCGGACATTCCAACGCTCTCCGCGCGCGTGGATCGCGTGTTGCACGACCGCGTGCCGAACACCCGGCTGTATCGCAGCTGGGCGGTGCCAGGGCTGCTGGACGCCAGCGCCGCCGACCTGCAGGTGGCCGCCGCGGTGCTGGGCGGCCTGGCCAGCTCCCGGCTCGACAACAGCCTGGTGCGCGGCGAGCAGACGGCCACGTCGGTGAGCGCCGGATATCTCCCCTTTCAGCGGCTGGGCTTGTTCACCGTGACCGTGGACGTAAAGCCGGGACAGGACGCCGACGCCGTCTCGCGGCGCCTGGACGAGCTGATCGCCGGCTTCGTCGCGGAGGGACCGAACGAGGACGAGATCGCCCGCACCGTGACCCAGGCGATGTCTCAGGACATTCAGGCCCTCGAGCCGGTCGGCGGCTTCAGCGGCAAGGCGGTCGTGCTGGCCGAGGGCGCGCTCTACGCCGACGACCCGGGATTCTACCGGCGTCAGCTGGACGCGCTTGGGCGGGTGGATACAGCCTCCGTGCGGGCCGCCATGCAGCGCTGGCTGTCGCGTCCGGTGGTGGCCATCCGGGTCGATCCGGGCGAGCGCGAACCCTATGCGGAGGCCGCGGCGACCCTGCCGCCGCCCGCCCCGGTCGAGCCGCTCCAGATCACGCCGCGGGAGCCCATGCCGGACGTCGGTCCGATGAAGCCGCTGGATTTCCCCACGGTGGAGCGCGCGCGACTGGCGAACGGCATTGAGGTGATCTACGCCCGCTCCACCACGGTTCCCACCACGCGCATCGCCTTGGAATTCGACGCCGGGATTGCGGCCGATCCCGGCGACCGGCCCGGCGTGCAGCGGCTGATGCTCGACCTCCTGACGGAAGGCGCCGGCGGCCGCTCCGCCGTGGAGATCGCCGAACAGGAGGAGCGTCTGGGGGCGAGCCTGAACGCCTTCGCCACGCCGGATCGCACGGTCATCAGCTTGACGACCGTCACCGCCAATCTGGAGCCGGCGCTCGACCTGATGCTGGATGTGGCGAGCGAGCCGGATTTCCGGCCCGAGGACGTCGAGCGCCGTCGCAATCAGCAGCTCGCCGCCATCGCCCAGGAACTCTCCTCGCCGGGCGGGCTGGGCGGGCGCGCCCTGCCGACGGTGCTCTTCGGCGAAAGCCATCCCTACGGCAGACTGGGCCTGGGACTGGGCGAGGCCGAGGTGGTCGCCTCGCTGGACCGTGAGGATCTGATCGCCTTCCATCAGCGCTGGATCCGCCCGGACAACGCCCAGCTGTTCGTCGTGTCCGACCAGCCGCTGGAGGCGTTGACGCCCATGCTGAACGCCCGGTTCGGGACCTGGGCCGCTCCGGCGGCGGCCCGCGGCGTCAAGGCGTTCGACGCCGCCATCCCGGCCCCGACCCCGCGCATCGTGCTCATCGATCGGCCGCAGTCGCCTCAGTCCCTGATCCTGGGCGGCGTGGTGCTGCCGGTGACCGGGGCCGATGATCGCGTGGTGTTCAACGCCGCGAACGAGGCGATCGGATCGGGCTTCCTGTCGCGGATCAACCAGGACATCCGAGAGACCCGCGGCTGGTCGTACGGTCTCGGCGGCGCCGCCCAGAACCTGGAGCATCAGGTCCACTACCAGATCCAGGCGCCGGTGCAGTCCGATCGCACCGGCGACTCGATCCGCGTGCTGATGGATCAGTACGCGGCCTTCCTGTCCGAGCGCGGCGTGACCCAGGCCGAGCGCGACCGCATCGTGAACGCCAACATCCGGCAAATCCCCGGTCAGTTCGAAACCTCGGCCGCGGTCCTGAACGCGCTGCGGTCCAACGCCCTTTTCAGCCGGCCGGACGACTATTGGGAGACGTTGGGCGGACGCTACGCCGATCTGACGCCGGCGGATCTGGACACGGAGGCTCGGCGGCTGCTGGGCGACGCGCGCTTCGTCTGGGTCGTGGTCGGAGACGCCGAGGTGGTCCGACCGCAGCTTGAGTCGCTCGGTCTGCCGATCGAGGTGCGCTCGAGCCGCTGAGACTTGGGCGGACGACCGGCGTCATCGTGACGCGACGGCCGGGCGGCGCGCTGGACGCCGCCCGGCCGCTCGTGCGATTAGGGCTTGCCTCATGGGCCCGTCCGGGCCATGCGGACGCGCCCCGTCAACGGCCGAACGCGCGACTTGATGACCTCCACCGCCGCCGTGGCGTCCGTCCGGGACGTCTCCAAGACCTTCGGCGCCCGCAAAGCGCTCGACGGCGTCTCGCTCGAGGTCGCCCCGGGCGAGATGGTCGCCCTGATCGGCCCGTCCGGGTCCGGCAAGTCGACCCTGCTGCGCTCGATCACCGGCCTTCAGTCGATCGACCCGGGCAAGGGGGCGATCGACGTCTTCGGCCTGAACGTCCAGAAGAACGGCCGTCTGACCAGCCAGGCCCGCGACGCGCGGCGCAGGATCGGCATGATCTTCCAGCAGTTCAATCTGGTGGGCCGCCTGTCGCTGTTCTCCAACGTCATGCTGGGCGCGCTCGGCCGTCTGCCTGGCTGGCGCGGCGTGCTGGGCCTGTGGCCGATGGAGGATCGCCGGCGCGCCATGGCGGCGCTGCACCGGGTGGGCGTGTCCGACTACGCCGCCCAGCGCGCCAACACCCTGTCCGGCGGCCAGCAGCAGCGCGGCGCCATCGCCCGCGCCATCGTGCAGGGCGCCC
>JBKBUS010000164.1:0-4708 GCA_046290035.1 Brevundimonas sp. | reverse complement strand
GGACCTGTTCGACGGCGTGGCGGTGTTCGTGGAGGTGGCGCGCCGCCGCAGCTTCACCGCCGCCGCGCGCGAGCTGGGCGTCACCCCCGCCGCCGTCAGCTGGACGGTCAAGCAGCTGGAAGCCCGCGCCGGGGCCCCGCTTCTGGCCCGCACGACCCGCGACGTGGCCCTGACGGAGGCGGGCCGGGCCTTTCTGGATCACGCGGCTTCCGGCGCCGCCGCCGTCACCGCCGGGCTGGAGGCGGTCCAGGCGCTGGGCGGCCGTCCTGCGGGGCGTCTGCGCCTCAATATCCCCTCGGTGGCGCAGGGTCTGCTGGAACCCCTCATCCCGGAGTTCTGCGCCGCCCATCCGGAGATCGAGCTGGAGCTCTACGTCGAGGACCGGCTGGTCAACATCGTCGAGGACGGCTTCGACGCCGGCGTCCGCATCGGCGAGATGATCGCCGCCGACATGGTGGCGGTGCGCCTGACCCCGCCGTCCACCTTCTGCGTCGCCGGATCGCCCGCCTATTTCGCCCGCCACGGCCGGCCGGAGCGCCCGGAGGACCTGAAGGCCCACGTTTGCGTCAACTTCCGCCAGTCGGCGCGCGGGGGCCTCTACCGCTGGGAGTTCGAGGACGGCGGGCGGGACGTCGAGGTCGCGGTCACCGGCCCGCTCATCGTCAACACCAACACTCTGATGCTGTCCGCCTGCGTCGCCGGGGTCGGCCTCGCCTATTCCATGACCGACCTGATCGCGCCCCTTGTCGAGGCGGGGCTTCTGGAGACGGTGCTCGCCCCCTTCATGCCCGAGAACCCGGGGCTGTTTCTGTACTTCCCCAGCCGCGACCAGGTCGCGCCCAAGCTCCGGGCCTTCATCGATTTTGCGAAGGCCCGGCTCTAGGCGTGGATCAGGCCGCCTTGGCGGCTTCGTCGAGGGTCGGATAGTCGAGATAGCCCTTGTCGCCGCCGCCGTAGAAGGTGGCGCGGTCCGGGGTGTTCAGGGGCGCGTTCGTCTTCCAGCGCTCCACGAGGTCGGGGTTGGCGAGGAAGGGCACGCCGACGCTGACCAGGTCGCCGCGGCCGTCGGCGAGCGCGGCCTCGGCCTTGGCGCGGTCGAGGCCGCCGTTCAGCATCAGGGGGCCGCCGAACGCCTCACGCAGCGCCTTGGCCAGCCGGGGCGAGCCCTCGGGACCGGCCATCGGATGAGGGGCTTCGGCTTCGACGACGTGCAGATACGCCAGGCCGAAGGGTTTCAGCGCCGCCGCAACGTGGGTGAACAGCGCCGCCGGATCGCTGTCGGCCATGTCGTTGCTCGTTCCGACCGGTGAGATGCGCACGCCGACGCGGTCCGCGCCGATCTCGGCCACGATCGCCTGGGTGACCTCCAGCAGGAAGCGGACGCGGTTCTCGATCGCGCCGCCGTAGTGGTCCGTGCGGGTGTTCGAGCCGTCGCGCAGGAACTGGTCGATGAGATAGCCGTTGGCGGCGTGAATCTCGACGCCGTCGAAGCCGGCCTCGCGAGCCCGGCGCGCAGCGCGGGCGTAGTCCTCGACGATGCCGGCGATCTCGTCGGTCGTCAGGGCGCGCGGCGTCACAAAGGGCGTGAAGGAGAAGTCCGGCTTCATCGCCTGGCCCTTGGCCGCGACCGCCGACGGGGCCACCGGCAGGCCGCCGTCAGGCTGATAGTCGGGGATCGACACTCGGCCGACGTGCCACAGCTGGGCGAAGATCTTGCCGCCCTTGGCGTGGACGGCGTCGACCACCGCACGCCAGCCCTCGACCTGCGCGTCGGTGAAGATGCCCGGGGTGTTGGGATAGCCCTGACCCTGGCGGCTGATCTGGGTCGCTTCGGTGATGATCAGGCCGGCCCCCGCCCGCTGGGCGTAGTAGTCTGCGGCGGTGGCGTTGATCACCTCTCCGGCGCCGGCGCGGCTGCGCGTCATCGGCGCCAGCGCCACGCGGTTCTTGAGCGGGATCGCGCCCAGGGTGATCGGGTCGAAGAGCTTGGACATCGGCAACACCTCCTGTTGCAAACCGAGGCCGTCATGTGGGAGGCCGCGCCCGGAACGCCAGAGGGGGTGATCGCCTTTCTTCGACCACGGCTGCGTGGTCTAGTCGCAGGTGGTAGCGACGGAGCGTTCCGCCTTGATCCTGACGGCCATTCTCACCCTGGCCCTGGCCCAGCAGGCGCCCGCGCAGCCGCTGTCGTGGGCGGAGACGGTGCGCTGCGCCGGACTGACCCAGGCCGCCTCCGAACTGGAGGGCGGCGAGAGCCGCGAGGGCAGGGCCCTGTCGGATGCGGCCCTCTTCTGGGCGCTGGCGACGGCTCAGGCGGGCGCCGCCGCCGGCAAGAGCGAGATCGAGGTGGATCGCGAGCAGACCGCCGCGCGGACTCTGGCGGTGCGCCAGCTGACCCGGCGCGATCCGGCCGCGCGCGAGACACTCGCCGCCTGCCGCGCCCGAACGCCCAACCTCGGCTGATCGAACCGTCGTGGCGGTGGAGGCGTTAGCGCGAAACCTGCAAGGGGCCGTTCGGTGGTCCCGCGACGGGACGCAAGGACGATCGAGGCGCTTCAAATGTTCGACTTCGGGCGCGATCTGAGACGGTTGTTCGGCCAGCGACGCCCGGTCGAGGACCTGGGCTGGGTCGAGCTGCTGCCCGTCGCGGCCCTGGAACTGGAAGCCAAGCGGACGTCCGTCGATGCGGGCCGGGTCTCCGCCGCGCAGCCGCACGAGGCGGCCCTGAAGGCGGCCGCCCTGTGGCGCGAGCACGCCCGTCGCCGGGGCCGCATCGAAAGCCTGGAGCGGGCCGACGCGGCGGCGGCCGACGCCATACTGAACGCGGGCGACGGCGCCCGGAAGATCGCCGGTCGCATGTCGGCCGTCGCCAATCTGATCGCGCGCTTCGACCTGATCGGCGGGCCCGAGGGCCTGGCGGCGGCCGGCCGCATGCTGGAGGATCTGGGCGATCCGCCGACAGACCTGCTGAAGGCACAGGCGGCGGTTCTGCACGCGCGGCTGGCGCTGCGTCTGGGACTGCTGCTCAGGATGCCGACGGCGCGGCAGGACTCCCTGGCGCTGGCCGACGCGGCGCTGAGCGCGGCGGAGGCGGTCCGGCTGCCGACGGCGCTGGTCGACGACCTGAGGCTGGAACGCGCCGGCGCGCTGCTGGAGGCCGGCTTGGCGGATCGCGACGCGCGGCTGCTGGACCAGACCGGACGGCTGCTGCGCGAGCTGGTCGAGGCCTCGTCCGCCGAGGCGCGACCTCTGACGCGGGCCCGAGCGCTGGCCCTGTGCGGCGTCGGCCTGGGCGCCCTGGCGCGGATGGCGGGAGACGAGGCGGCGAGAGGGCAGGCCATGGCGATGGTGGAGGCCGCCGCCGACCTGTTCACGCCCGATCACAGCCCGCTGGACTGGGCGGCTCTGCTGGTCGCGCGCGGCGATCTGGAACAGCCGCCGTCCCTGGCGCACCTCAAGGCCGTGGAGCGCCTGCTGGCGCCCGACGCCTCCATCCTGGCGGCGGCCCTCCGCGAGCGGCGGCTGGAGCAGGAGGCGCTGGCGGCTGAGAAGGCGGGCGATCTGGGCGCGCTGTCGAAGATCGAGGCATCGCTGCGTCGGCGTCTGGGCGCGCGCGCGGCGGGCGTGGCCGAGCCGCCGCACGCGTTTGACTGGATCGCCGACCAGATCGCACTGGGGCACGTCGCCGCCGCGCGCGGACGGCTGCCGGGCCGGCCTGCCGCTCTGCCCAGATTGGCCCTGGCGGAAGCCGTGGCGCTGGCCAAGGAGGAGGGGGCGTTCGCCCTGGCCGCCCGCGCCGAGGCGCTGTTGACTTAAGCGGCCTGCGCCACGCGGCCGTGTCGGAGGGCCGCGTCCAGCCCCGCCGACAGATCGGCCAGCAGGTCCTGCGGCGCCTCGAGCCCGATCGACAGCCGCAGCAGTCCGTCGGTGATGCCCGCCTCCGCCCGCACCTCCGGCGTCATCGCCGCGTGGGTCATGGTGGCCGGATGGGCGATCAGGCTTTCGACGCCGCCCAGGGATTCCGCCAGGGTGAAGACCTGAAGCGTCTCCACCAGCGCGCGCACCGCGCCGGTCCCGCCGTTCAACTCGACACTGAGCATGGCGCCGAAGCCGGTCTGCTGGCGCCTGGCCAGGGCATGGCCCGGATGGCTGGGCAGGCCCGGATAGTGGACCGCCTTGACCGCCGGATGCACGATCAGCGCCTCGGCCACGGCCTGCGCCGCCCGCTGCTGCTGCTCGAGGCGGGGAAACAGGGTGCGCACCCCCCTGAGCGTCAGATAGGCGTCGAACGGCGAGCCGGTGATCCCCAGGCAGTTGGCCCACCAGGCGTACCGTTCGTGGTCGGCGGCGTCCGCCGAGATCAGGGCGCCGCCCACCACGTCGGAATGGCCGTTGATGTATTTGGTGGTCGAATGCACGACCACGTCGGCGCCCAGCCGGATCGGCTGCTGCAGGGCCGGGGACAGGAAGGTGTTGTCCGCGACCACCTTCGCCCCCGCCGCATGGGCCAGGCGGCAGATGCGCTGGATGTCGACGATGCGCAGCAGCGGGTTGGACGGGGTCTCGACGAAGACCAGCTTCGGCCGCTCGGCCAGGGCCGCCGTGAGCGCCGCCTCGTTGTTCTGGTCGACGAAGACGACCCGGAAATGGCCCTTCCTCGCCCGGGCGCACAGCAGGCGATGGGTGCCGCCGTAGAGGTCGTGCGGCT
>JBKBUS010000163.1:0-4711 GCA_046290035.1 Brevundimonas sp. | reverse complement strand
GCGGGTCATGCCCTCGATCCCGGCCTTGGCCGTCTCGTAGATCGACAGGTCCGGCAGCCCCAGGTGCCAGGAGATGGAGCCGAGGTTCAGGATCACGCCCTTGCCGCGCGCCCGCATGCCCGGCGCCACCGTCTGGGTGGCGAAGTAGAGGTGCCGCAGGTTCACCGCGATGCGGTCGTCCCAATACTCCGGCGTGACCTCGGCCAGCGTATGCCGGTCGTCGTTGGCGGCGTTGTTGACCAGCACGTCCGGGGTCCCGTGCATGGCGGCGATGTCGGCGAGGCAGGTCTTGAGGCGCTTCAGATCGGTCAGGTCGCAGTGGACGAAGCTGGGCGGGGCGGGGAGATCCTTCAGCGACGCCTCGAGCGCCCGGGATTCCGCCTCCATGACGTCGAGGAAGAAGACCTTCGCCCCCTGGCGGGCGAAGGCCTCGGTGAAGGCGGCCCCGATGCCCGAGCCGCCGCCGGTGACCACGACGAGCTTGTCCCTAAGCGATGGATAGACGGCGTTCATGCGATCGCTCCTCAAGAAGGCCGCGACCGGCCAGATTGTACATCAGATCCACCAGGCCGAAGCGCCACGGGGGGGCCTGGTCGCTGGTGGTCACGCGGTTGCGCAGCGTCCCCAGCCGCTCCGAGGAGACGGTGACGAGATCGCCGGTCTTGTGGGTGAAGCCCTGGCCCGGCGCGTCGCGGTCCCGGATCGGCGCGAACATGGTGCCGAGGTAAAGGGCGAAGCCGTCGGGATACTGGTGGTTCTCGTTCAGGGTCTGGCCGACGAGGTCCAGGGGATCGCGGCTGATCAGCCGCATGGACGAGGCGCCCTCCAGCACGAAGCCGTCCTCGCCCTCGACCCGCAGGGCGACCCTGGCGTCGCGGACGTCGTCGATGGTGAAGTCGCTATCGAACAGGCGGATG
Organism: Brevundimonas sp.; assembly: GCA_046290035.1. Taxonomy (GTDB): domain Bacteria; phylum Pseudomonadota; class Alphaproteobacteria; order Caulobacterales; family Caulobacteraceae; genus Brevundimonas. The sequence continues at coordinate 3,794 of JBKBUS010000163.1, read as the reverse complement.
AAGGGGCCGAGCGCGGCCGAGGCGTTGTTGTCCTTCGCCTTGCCCAGCAGAAGCGCCGACCGGCCCTCGATGTCGCGCAGGTTGACGTCGTTGCCGAGCGTCGCGCCGATGGTGCGGCCGGCAGGATCGACCACGACCACGACCTCCGGCTCGGGGTTGTTCCAGGAGCTGTCGGGACGCACGCCCACCCAGTCGCCCCAGCCGACGGAGGACAGCACCGGCGCCTTCGTGAAGATCTCGGCGTCCTTGCCGATGGCGACCTCGAGATACTGCGACCACAGGCCATCGGCGATCAGGGCGTCCTTAAGGGCCAAGGCCTGGTCCGAGCCCGGCTTGACGGCCGACAGGTCCGCGCCCACGCGATCGGCCAGCGCCGCGCGGATGGCCTGGGCCTTGTCCGCGTCGCCGCGGGCCCGCTCCTCGATGACCCGCTCGACAGCCGACACCGCGAAGGTGACGCCGGAGGCCTTCACGCACTGCAGGTCGATCGGCGAAAGCAGGCGAGGCGACCGGTCGGCGCCCTCGTAGGCGACGCTGAGGCCGAGCTCTTCCAGATCGCCGAGATCACGACCGGTCGCGGTCGTGAGGTCCTCGCGGGCGCCGGCCTGGGCCGAGGTGGGCGCCCATGCGCTGATGTCGATCACGCGCCCGCCGCGCACCAGCACCGGCGTCGGGCCCTCAGGCAGTGCCAACCGGCCCAGAAACAGACCCTCCCGCCAGTCGGCGGGAAGGTCACTCACCAATGTCGTCATTCGCCCCCGGAGCCCCTTCCTAAGCCGTGACCGTCAGGGTGGCGGTCTTCAGGTCGACGGAGTTCGGGCCGGCCATCAGGGTGAAGGTCCCCGGTTCGACCACCCGCTCCATGTCCACGTTCCAGAGCCACAGATCCCTCGGCCCCACCTCGAACGCGACGGTCGTCGAGGCGCCCGGCTCCAGCGTCACGCGCTGGAAGTGCTTCAGCTCCTTGATCGGCCGGGTGACCGAGGCGTGGTCGTCATGGACATAAAGCTGGACCACCTCGTCGCCCCGCACGCGGCCGGTGTTGCGCACGTCCACCTCGACCCGGACCGTTTCGCCGTTGCGGATCGTGTCGCGCGCCAGGCGCGGCGCCGACATGTCGAAGGTCGTGTAGGACAGGCCGTAGCCGAACGGGAACAGGGGCGATGTGTCGCCTAACAGATATCCCCGGCGCGACGTCGGCTTGTGGTTGTAGAACATCGGCAGCTGTCCGACGCCGCGCGGGATGGTGACCGGCAGCTTGCCGCCCGGATTGACGCGGCCCAGCAGCACATCGGCGACGGCGTGGCCGGTCTCCTGGCCCAGGTACCAGCCCTCGATCAGCGCGTCGGCGCGTTCGGCCAACTCGGTCACGGCGAGCGGACGGCCGTTCAGCAGCAGCACGATCGTGGGCTTGTTCAGCGCGAAGATGGCGCGGGCGAGATCCATCTGCTGGCCGAACAGCTCGAGCGTGTCGCGGTCGCCGAGGTGGGCGTCGGCCCAGGCCTCGCGGCTGAGCTGCTCGTTCTCGCCGAGCACCATCAGGACGACGTCGGCGTCGCGGGCGTCGGCGACGGCCTGTTCGATCAGGCGGGCGTTGACCTCGGGCTCGACAGGCTCGACGAGGTCGGCGGCCCAGACCCGGCTCTTGGTCAGGCGGACGCCCTCGGAATAGACCACGTCGAAGCGGTCGCCGGCGGCCGCTTCCAGGCCCTCGACGACGCTGACCACGTGGCGCGGGATGTCCGAGTAGCCGCCGATCGGCGTGTCGCGCGCGTGGGTTCCGAGCACCGCCAGCTTGCGCAGGCGCGCCGGGTTCAGCGGCAGGACGCCGTCGTTCTTGAGCAGGATCATCGCTCGCCCTGCGGCTTCACGCGCCAGGGCCACGGCGTCCGGCGTCGCGGTCAGGGCCTCGGCCGCGTCGGGGTCGGCGTAGGGCTGTTCGAACACGCCGGACAGGAACTTCATGGTCAGCAGACGACGAACGGCGTCGTCGATCTGGGCCTCCGTCACGCGGCCGGACCGCACCAGCTCGGGCAGATGGACGTAGCCCTCGCCGGCGGGCAGCTCGATGTCGACGCCGGCGTCGAGCGCCCGGACGGCGGCCTCCTGGATCGTCCTGAACATCCGGTGGCGCGTGTTCAGCTCACGGATCGCGAAGTAGTCCGAGACCACCGCGCCCTTGAAGCCCCACTCCTGGCGCAGCACGTCATGGAGCAGCCACCGGTTGGCGTGGGACGGCAGGCCGTCGATCTCATTGTACGAGGCCATCACCGACATGACCGGCAGCTCGGTCACGGCGCGTTCGAAGGGCGGGAAGAAGTTCTCGCGCAGCGTCCGCTCGGAGATGTTGGCCGGGCCGACGTTGGTGCCGTTCTCCGGCTGGCCGTGGCCGGTCATGTGCTTCAGCGTGACGAGCACCTTGTCCGGCGCCAGCGGCAAGGTCTCGCCCTGATAGCCGCGGATGGCGGCCAGACCGATCTCCGACACCAGATGCGGATCCTCGCCGTAGGTCTCCTCGATGCGGCCCCAGCGGGGGTCGCGAGCGACGTCGACCACCGGCGCCAGCGCCAGCTGGGCGCCGCGCGCCCGCATCTCCCGCGCGGCCACGGAGAACACGCGGGTGACCAGCGCCGGGTCCCAAGTGGAGGCCAGGGCGATGGACTGCGGGAAGCTGGTCGCGCCGCGCGCCGTGTAGCCGTGCAGCGCCTCCTCGTGCATCAGGATCGGGATGCCGAGCCGGGTCTGCTCGATCGCCCACCGCTGGGCGGCGTTGATGTAGTTGACGGTCTGCGGTCCATCGCGGTTGACCGCGCCTTCCGCGGCGCCCGCGGCCCCGTTGACCGAGGGGTCCACGCCCCGGAAGTCGGACGGGCGCGAGATCTGGCCGAGGCCATGCGGGAACTCGGCGGTCGCCTTCGAGGGCGAGAAGTCGCCGTTCGGCTCCTGGATGTCGCCCTTGTTCTCCCAGATGCCGACCATCTGGGCGACCTTCTCCTCCAGCGTCATGCGGCGGAGCAGGTCCTCGACCCGGGCGGCGACCGGCTGTGAGGCGTCGCGGTAGAGAGCGCCCGCCTCAGGGCGGCCTGCCTGGGCGCGGGCGACGCCCGCCAGCGGTCCTGCGGCGACGGCCCCGAGCAGGGCCGTCACGAAGGTGCGGCGGGCAAGCGTGATGGTTCGGCCGTTGGCGATGGTCATGAAGTCCTCCCGTCAACCCGCCGGTTCGACCGAGGCCGTCCAGCGATGATAGCGCTATCATCACGATGATGCGCCTTGTCGCCGCCGTCAACCGACTCTGAGCGTTCATCCGGTGGTAGTGTCCCCCGACGCCTTCGAGGCGGCCTCGGACGATTCGACGGATGCCGGATTCTTCTCCCGCCATTTCAACCCGTTCTCGCGCCAAAGCCCCCGGCAAGCGGCGTCTTCACGGTTCCATCGCTCATGATCTCGGCGTGGCCATCACGTCCGGGCGGCACAAGCCGGGCGAGATCCTCAGCAACGAGATCGAGTTCAGCGAGCGGCTGAAGGTGTCGCGCAGCGCCTATCGCGAGGCCGTTCGCATCCTGGCGGCGAAAGGCCTGGTGGAAAGTCGCCCGCGGGTCGGCACGCGGGTCACGGAGATGACGCGCTGGAACCTGCTAGACCCCGACGTCCTCGCCTGGTTCTTCGAGGCGGAGCCCTCGCGCGAGATCGTCGAGGGGCTTTTCGAGCTGCGCATGATCATCGAGCCGGCGGCGGCGGCCCTGGCGGCTCGGCGGCGGACCCCCGCTCAGGCGGCGGCCATGCGCCGGGCGCTC
>JBKBUS010000002.1:9474-25715 GCA_046290035.1 Brevundimonas sp. | reverse complement strand
CAGAGACAGGCGAGGGAGTCGGGGAAGGCGGCGTTGCGATCAGCGCGTCACTGCCGGCTCTGTCTGCGCCGCGGCTGGGGTGAGGTCGCCTGCATCGTCTTCGAGGAGATCTGGGTCACTTGGAGAGCTCGCGCTAATCCCCCGGCATCTGACCGGTCTCATTCGTCGCCGGGCTCCGCCAGAGAGTAGCTGGTGCTTCGCCCGCCGGCCCTGTCCTTGATCAGGATGCCGCGCTCGACGAGGCCGGTGATGTCACGCAGGGCTGTATCGGTCGAGGCCTTGGTCAGGGCGGCCCCCTTCGAGGTGGTCAGCTTGCCCTCAAAGCCATCGATCAGACGATTGATCACTTTGATCTGGCGTTCGCTGAGGGTCTATCCGGCGAGGGTTTCCCAGAAGCGCGCCTTGCGCACGACGGCGCCCAGGGTGGCGTCGGCGCCGTCGAAGGCGCGGTCCAGGCACGCGAGGAACCACTCCAGCCAGGGCGCGATGTCCAGGTCTCCCTTCTGCGTCCGCTCCGGGCTGGCGTATTAGTCCTGCCGCTCCAGCCTTGTGCTGGGCCGACATGCTGTAGAAGCGCTGTGTGCTGTCCTCAGAGCCTGCGAGCGCCATGTCGGCGATGGCGCGGGCACAGGCGATCGCCACCGCGATAGCCAGAAGCATGATGTGCTGCTGATCCCTCAGGCGGCCGCTACGAATGCGCAATCCGGGACAGAAACCGGCGAAGGCTCTGGAAAGGTGAGGATCATCAGGCCCCGACGGATCTGCACGTCACAAGGTTGTATCTCGGTCATCTCCAGGTCGGCGCCATCATCCGACGTCACGACCTTGAGATACCGGGCGTCCGACGACCCTGAGCCAGCTGCGACGTGTTCAGTCCCGGTCCGGCGCGCCGAGCGGGAAGTAGCCGCGATAGGGGCGGCCTTCCTCGATGGCGCGCGCGAAGGACGGACGGTCAAGTAGACGGCTGCGGTAGCTGCGCAGCACCCGAAGACTCTCTGGAATCGGATGAATCCAGTCGGCGTAGAAGAGAGACGGCGCCGCCGCGCAGTCGGCCATGGAAAACGCCTGTCCCACCGCCCAGCGTCGGCCGGACAGGCGTGCGTCTAGCCAGGTATAGATCGTCTCCAGGGCGGCGGACGTGGCGGCGCGGGCCTCAGGCATTCGGTCCGACACGGCCCGGATCGCCTCGTTCACCACTGGCTGGGCGGCTTTCATGACGTGCTGATCGAACACCCGATCCAGCAACCGGACCTCCCCGGCCTCTTCGGCCTCGTCGGGGATGAACCGCGTCGGCCCGGGATGGCGGCGGTCCAGGTGCTCAATGATTAGGCTGGACTCCGGTATGATCCGACCGTCGTCGGTCAGCACCGGGAACTTCCTGACCGGCCACAGCGCCGCCAGGTCGGCGGCGACGCCCGGGTCCTCCATGTTTCGGTACTCAAACGGCGTCTCATTCTCCCAGAGCGCCACGAGCACCTTCTGTGAATAGGACGAGAACGGGTGGGCGTAGAGGGTGAGCGACATGTCGGATCAGACGCCCGCCCTGCGCGCCAGCAGGTGACGCTCGAGCTTGTCGAGCGTCTGAGCGCCGTATTCAACTGCCCCAAAACCTATGGTTGCGCGACGCCGCTCCCGGTCGCGGTGCATCTGGCGCAGGGTGAGCACCGTCTTGCCGTCATCCTGCTCATCGAAGGTGACCAGCATGCGGAACCGGTCCGGATCGTCATCGACGTCGGCCCCCTGTTCGACCTCGATGCAGACGCCCGGCTCCATGTGCAGGAAGGTCATGCGGTTGCTGAAGCGCATCTGTGGCCCGACCATGTCGAAGCGCCAGACTCCCCCCGGCCTGAGGTCGATTTCACGGGTCTCGATCTCCAGACCCGCGGGGCCGAACCAGACGGGAATCTGATCGGGATCAGTCCAGGCGGCCCAGACCAGGGAAACGGGAGCGTCGATGACGCGGGTAAGGACGATCTCCCGATCCAGCGGCCAGTTCGCCCAGGCGGATGAAACAACGTCGGGGGAGGAGAGCATGGGTCAGTGCCTTTTCTTCATGGTTTCGATGTGGGCCTCCATACGGTCCAGCCGCTCCTCCCACTCTCGCAGGTGCTGCTGCAGCCAGGCGTCGGTGGCTCGCAGGGCGTCAGGATCGAGCCGACAGGTACGCACCCGGCCAGCCTTCTCCGAGCGGACCAGCCCACTCGCCTCGAGCACTCGGACGTGTTTCAGAAGGCTCGGCAGGCTGATGTCGAAGGGCTGCGACAGCGTCGAGACGGAACAGGGGCCGGTGGTGAGTCGAGCCACGATGGCACGCCGCGTGGGGTCGCCAAGGGCTGAAAAGATCGCGTCGAGATTTGCCGAATGGATAGCCATAAGGCTAACTATTCACGATCTGCAGACGAGTCAAGGACAGTTTCCTTTAGGGCTAAGCTTCTTCGGCCGCTCACACCCATCCGACGACTGCGCTCTCGCGCGTCTGGGCGCAGACCGCCCGCTCTGAACCAGGAGAAGGGACCGTCGCATACCGCGACCGGTGTGGCCGGCGACCGTCGAGCGAACGGTCGGAGCCGCCACCATCGTGGGCCTCGCAGACCCTTGGCCGCGATCGGCCGCTCAGTGGCGGGGATTCTGGGCGTTCTTCCTCCCGACGATGCCTCAGCCGGACGCTCCGCGGCTGAATGCCCGGGCGAATGGGTAAAAGCGTACTAGTATGACGATGAATGATGATCAGCAGCTATCTTTGATTAGTCTTCAGATCCGCACAAACGCGAGTGCAGGTTCACCGCGAAAAGGATCGTTCAGTCAGAACGGCGGCGCGGATACGGAGGCTTCAAGCAATGATTACTCGCAATGACCGTCGTCGAGGGGGGCGCTCGGCGATGTTGACGAGCGCCGCTCTGACGCTGCTCCTCGGGGGAACTCTCGGGCTGGCGGCGCATCCCGCATATGCGGTGGTCCAGGATTTCACCAGCGGCACGCTGAATGGGGTGGTCACTGACACGGTCGGACAGCCTGTCGTCGGCGCAACGGTCGTTGTCACCCCGAATGGCCGCTCCCAGAGCCGGACCTTGACCACTGACGCTGAAGGGCGCTTCCGCGCGCCTCAGATTCCCGTCGGTGACTATACTGTGGAAATCACGGCTCCTGGTTTCGAAGCTTATGCCGATAATCAGGTGAGCGTTACCCTCGGCAGCGCGGCTCCGTACGAGTTCACCATCGGACGAACCGGCGACTCCGGTCGGGTTTCGAGCGTTGACGAAATCGTCGTCGTGGGGACGCGTCGGCGGTCCGTCGACTTCGATCGCGCCACGACCGGCATCACGGTCGATGTCCAGGAAACCTTCGACCGCGTCCCGACTGACCGCAGCCTGGCCGCAGTCCAGTTGCTGGCGCCGTCGACCAGCCGCGGCGACGCGGCGTTCGGAGAAGAGATTTCAATCTCCGGCTCGTCGGTCGGCGAGAACGTTTACTACGTCAACGGCTTCAACATCACGAACTTCCGGAACTTTATCGGCGGCAACACTGTCCCGTTTGAGTTCTATGATCAGGTCGACGTGAAGACCGGGGCCTATCCGGCTGAGTTCGGCCGCTCGACCGGCGGCGCAGTCATTGCGGTGACGCGATCGGGATCTGACCGGTTCGAAGGCGGTGTAAACTATTACGTGGAGCCCGAGAGCCTGCGCGACTCAACGCCCGACACCTATGTGGGGCCCGGCTCAACGCTGGGCCTGGACTCGCAGGACACCGCCAGCTCCTCGGAAGCCAACGTCTGGCTTTCCGGCCCGATCTGGAGGGATCACGTCTATTTCTTCGGGTTCTACAACGCTCGGGATATCGAAGCCGGCAGCATCAACACCTCAGGGATTCGCACTAGCAGTCTGAGAGACGATCCGTTCTACGGCGGTAAACTCGACTTCTATCTGAACGAGAGTCATCGCCTGGAGCTGACGTACTTCACCGACGATCAGACTCAGCAGATTACGCAGGATGACGGCCAGACCACCTCGAGCACTCTGAACATGGAGGGTGGGGAGACCCGAATCGCCAAGTACACAGGCAGCTTTACTGATTGGTTCACGATTTCCGCATTGTACGGCGAAGGATCCTTCAATCAGACCGTCAGTGGTGATCTTGACGACGAGATCGCTATCGCCGACTTTAATGTCAACATCGTGCGAGGTAATCCCGCCCTGCTCATCACGACAGGTGAGGACGAACGTAAGATGTACAGGGTCGACGCGGATCTGTACCTGGACGATATATTTGGTGACCACCACATCCGCTTCGGTGTTGATAGGGAAGATCTGAACTCGACGTCGGTGCAGAGCTATTCGGGCGGAACCTACTACCGCTACTATCAGGCTGGCGCGAATGGCGCTTTGGGGGGGCTAGTGCCGGCCAACTCCGTTTACATTCGTGAGCGCGTTCTGGAGTCCGGCGGCGCCTACTCGACCGAGCAAACGGCTTTCTACATCCAGGACTCCTGGGATGTGACCGACCGGCTCAACCTACAGATCGGTGTCCGCGCAGAGAAGTTCTCGAACATGAACGCCGAAGGAGAGGTGTTCGTGGAGACGGATTATGATCTCTCACCGCGCATCGGATTCGCCTACGACGTCTTCGGCGACCGATCGACAAGCCTGAAAGGGTTTTTCGGCCGCTACTACATCCCCATCGCCGCCAACACCAACATTCGTATGGCCGGCAATGAGCTCTTCACCCAGGACTGGTACCTCGCAAGCGGTATCGAAGGGGGCTATGCGGCCACTCAAGCGGGGCTTCAGGCGTGTCTTGCGGCGTCGCCGCGGTCAAACTGCCTGCCCGTTCTGAGCGGCGCGCCTGTGCTCGAAGAGGTCCTCTCGCCCGGTACGGTGCCGGAATCGCAATCGCTGGTGTCGGAGAATCTCGAGGCCCAGTACCAGGACGAGTTCGTCCTCGGCATCCAGCACGAGATCCACGATGGAGGCCGCTTCGACGGCTGGTCGGTGGGTGCAAACCTGATCTTCCGTGACTTGAAAAAGGCCATGGAGGACTTCGACACCAGCTATATCATTGACGCTTACTGTGAGTACGCAAACATTAGCGCCGCCAACTGCGGACAGATCAACGGCGCTGGCTATGTGCTGCTGAACCCCGGGTCTGACCTGATCATTACACCGGACTCGTCCACCTTCCCGTTCCTGGCGGGGCAGACGATCACGATCCCGGCAGAGGTGCTCGACATTCCGGAGGCTGAGCGGACCTATAAGGCTCTTGAGCTGACCTTCCAGCGCCCGTGGGATGGCGTATGGAGCCTGCAGGGTTCGGCTGTCTTCGCTGAGTCGAAGGGCAACATCGAAGGCGGCGTGAAGTCTGACAATGGGCAGAACGATACCGGCCTGACCCAGGACTTCGATGAACCGGGCTGGACTGACGGCTCCTATGGCTTCCTGCCCAACCACAGAGGCCAGACATACAAGCTGTTCGGTTCCTACGCTGTGAACGACGCCCTCACCCTCGGCTTCAACGCCATCCTTCAGTCCCCGCGGAAGTACGGATGCATCGGGACATACCCGTTCGCCGACGGTCGCGCCTCTCCCACCGGGATCTCTGCCTGGTACTGCGATGGCGTGCTGACGCCGCGCGGCAGCCAGTTCGAAGGAGAGTGGTACAAGACCGTTGACGTTTCGCTTGCCTGGAACGTGTCGATCGGCGCCATGCCCGGACGATTCCAGCTTCGAGCTGACATCTTCAACATCTTCGATTTCGAGTCAGCGATCGACTTCGTGGAGACGGGAGAGCAGGGACCGGGCAGCCCGAACTCTGATTATCAGCGCATCTCCGGCTATCAGACGCCTCGCTACGTTCGCCTGGGGGCTTCGTATCGCTTCTGATGGCAGCACGCCGGCGCCTCGCTGAGGCGCCGGCGTGGACCCGTCGGCCGTGTCTGCGGCCGGCGTTGGTCCGAAAGAGGAGGCCGAGCGAACGAGGACCCGCGAGGCAAGCCCTGTCAGCTCGAAGGCGTCGCCCGATCGTCGTTCACCGGAGAGCGGGACGCCCGAAACCGCGACGGCGTTAGTCCGGTATGCTGGCGAAAGACCCTTGAGAGATGAGCCTGGTGAGCGAACCCCGTCATCACGGCGATCTCGGCGACAGTGGCGTCGTGGGTGATCAGCAGGTGCTGGGCGCGCTGAACACGCCGTTCGAGTACATACTGATGCGGGGTGACGCCAGTCGCGCGACGGAACGCGACCGAAAACTGCGATCGCCCAAGCCCGCTCACGCAGGCCAGTTCGGCCAGGCGCAGCGGGAGATGCAGACACCGCTCAATATGGCTGCACACCCTTCTAAGCTTCGACGGCCCAAGAACGACCCCCGGCTGCGGGATAGATCCCAGCCTTCGCGCCAGTCGGGAAGCAATCGCCGCTCCAAGGGCGTCGGTAAAGGCGGCTTCTGTCTCGTCACTCTTCAACGCTTCGTCGGCGATCGTCAGCAGCTGCAGAATCCGCTCGTCCCGGAACCGGAGAGCCGGCGCGAAGACGAAACGACGTGACGGCGGCGTGTGCCCGCTGAACAGGCTGGGGCAGATATCCGCGATCAGAACCTGGGAGGGTTCGCGATCGCGCCACCATGCTGGCAAGCCTGCGGGCACAAACGAGAGATCGCCCGTCTGCTGTTCCAGAGCGTGGGCATGCTGGAATCCGAAGCGGCAATCGATCTCAGTCGGTGAACTGACGTGGGCGATCAGGCGGTGCATGCGATCCGCCGCCACCATGTGTTCGCCGGGCGCTACGTCAACCCGACGGACGCGCAGGCGAAGATCCAAGCGCTCGGCTTTGCGGCTCATCACTGTGCAATGCGCCCGCAACGCAATCTGCGCTTCCATCAGGCGGCGACCGGAGTCGATCGGACGAATCTGCTCGACGCCGGACGGACAGGAAAGACGAAAGGCGCGCCCGCGTGCACCTTTCCGGTATGACGGGTACGGCGAAGAAGCTGCATGTTGAGCCTCATCAGGGGCAGGATTCACCATCTGTCCGGCACGTGGACCTCCGGCTGATGCTGGCCGCCAGCGCGACACCCGAGGCGATCCTCGACGATCTGGCCCGCTACCTCCACGGCCGCGGTCACCTGATTCGGATGGAGGTTTGCAGCGAAGCCCTGCCTCTCGGGCAGGCGCAACACCGCAGCAGGTCTGCGCTGACCACCCGCCAGCGCGACGTTCTGCGCCTCGCCGCTCTGGGTATGTCCAACAAGGAAATGGCCCGGCGGCTGGGCCTCTCTCATAACACTGTCCGTAATCATCTGAAGGATGTCTTCGGCGCACTGGGGGTTGGGCGTCGCGAGGAGTTGATCTCGATCGTCGACAGGCTCGACCCCGTTCTGCTCTCCGGCCACGAACGTTCCTGACCGAAACGCTCCAGGCGGCCTTTACGATAATGCGCCGAACAACTCTGAATGCTGATGTTTTTGTCGTGGGCGACGATCAGCCGGCCGCGGCGCTCGCCGCCGCGCTTGAGGGAATGCGGCATGGCGTGCAGCGCCTCGCCTGGGCCCGCCGACAGGAGATCGAGGGGCGTCACCTGCGCCTGGCCATTCTCGTGCCGCCCAATCCTGCCGCTGCCTTCATTGCAGTTCATGGTCTGAAGTCATGGGGTCCAAGTCTCGTCATCGCCGATATGGACGCCGAAGGCGCCATCTGCCTGCTGGAGCTCGGCGCGGCCGCCGTGGCTTCATCTCTTGAGCCCCCGGCGCTGCTGGCGCATCGCGCCCATGCCCTTCTCCGACTGGCGCCGACGTCGGCTGCCGTAGTCTGGTCGGACTGGCGGCTAGATCGACAGGAGCGGCGCCTTCGCGGGCCGCAGGGCGACTGGCTCGCGCTGGGCGAGATCGACACGGCTGTGCTTGAGCTGCTGCTGAGCCGGCGCGGCTCGGTCGTCTATCAGCGGGAGATCTCCAACTGCATAGGCGAGTGCTCCAGCGAGGAAGCTGCGCGAATGGCCGCGCGCGTGCGCGTAAGCCGATTGCGCCGGAAGATCATCGCCGCTTTCGGCACCTGTCCCATCAGCACGGCGCGTGGACGAGGCTACCGCTTTGCCAGTCCGCCAGCCCCCGACGCCGTCCCCCGTGAGGCCGCGTCACCGTTTCGGGCCTTCGATACGTCGGTGGGGCGGTTCGACGTGCTGGAGCTGAAGCAGGCCAGGACCGGTTAGGGCCGGCCCTGCGGCGCATCTATGGCCTTCAGGTCGTCAGGTCACTGTCGGCTTCGGGGGCAAGCTGCTCCAGCAGCCGCCTCAGGGCGCGCATCCACGCCTCCCCGTCCTCTCCATCAGAGACGCCCAGCGCCGCCCGATCAAACGCCGAAGACAGCGCTTCGCCCAGCAGGACGACATCCGTGTCGCTCTCGCCCAGAGCTGCTCTAAGCCCCTGGAGCAGTGCCAACCGCGCGGTGTCCAGAGACCGCGCCCGCGCCCAGCCCAGAACGTTGGGAGCGTCGATCAGAAGCAGACTCACGCGATGCGGATCACTCATGGCGGCCATGTAGCGACGGGCCCCCTCGATCAGGTCCGCCAAGGGGTGAGCGGGGCCGCCACCGGCGTCGATCGCCGCTGCTACGGCTGCCCATTCCTCGGCGACGACGGCTTCGAACAGGGCCAGCTTGTCGCGAAAGTGATGGTAGAGCGCACCCCGCGTCACGCCTGCCCGCGCCACAACTTCGGGGGTCCCCGTCGCCGCGTACCCCTTCGTCAGGAACAGCTCGCGGCCCGCGCTGACAAGCGCGTCGCGGGTCGCGGCGGACCGCTCAGGGTTCGAGCGTCTGTTCTCTTGCATACATGCAGCCTGTATGTTTATTGCGCGGCATATGATCGCTTCAGGAGGCCTCTCATGAAAGTGTCGAGTTTCTACCCCGTGCTGATGACGGACGACGTGGTGCGGCTTGCGCGCTTCTACGAGCAGCACTTCGACTTCGAACCCGCCTTCGAGTCAGACTGGTACATCCATCTCTCACTGGACGATGGATCCGGGGTGAGCCTTGCGATTCTGGACAGACGTCATCCCACAGTGCCGGCGGGACGCGGAGCGATCGCCTCCGGCGTCCTGATCAACTTCGAGGTTGAGGACGTAGACGCCGTTTACGCTCGTCTTGAGCGGGCGGGGCTGCCAATCCTTGTGTCGCTGCGTGACGAGCCGTTCGGACAGCGCCACTTCATAACGGCGGACCCGGATGGAGGGCTGATCGACGTCATCACGCCTATTCCCCCAAGCGCCGAGTTCGTCGCCGCATACGCACCGGCGGCGTTGCCGACCTGAAAAGGCCCGGGAGGGCGGCGGGGTCCGCCTGCATTCGACCCGGCGACCTGCAGGCGATGCGAGCGGGCCTGACTGAAAGCCGCCTCGCCTGCAACACACCGTTACCTCGCAGCCCGATGATGGCCGCATGGGGGGGATACGCGTCGGGCATGCGCCGACTGTCTCCAAGCGTCTCCCGCACCCCGTCCAGAGACCCTGCTCCAGGGCTGTCACGTCGGGCCCTTCTGACAGGGGCCCTGGCCGGCAGTGCGTGCATGCTGCCGTTCCGGCGGTCCACAGCCGTGGAGTTTCGCGATCCGCCGCCTGCTGTTCTGCGCGCGCTTGAGGCGCTGGTCCGTGAGGACAGCTCCGGTGGCGTGGCCCTGCTGACATGGCGGGGGGGCGAACCGCTGTTTGCGGCGTCTCTGGGCGATATCGGCTTCGATACGCCAACAGGCGTGGCTTCGGCTTCCAAGTGGCTGGCGGCGGCGACCGTGATGACACTGGTCGATGACGGCCTGCTGGACCTGGACGAGCCGATAGGCCCGCGTCTGGGCTTCACCGCCGAGGGGGGCGGCGCGGTCACTCTCAGGCAGCTGCTGTCCTATACCTCCGGGCATCCGGGCATAGCGGCCTTCAGCGACATCCGTCATCCGCCGCACATCAGTCTTGCGGAATCTGCGCGCCGGATCTTCATGCAACCGCTGCAGGGCCCTCCCGGGGCCCGGTTCGCGTACGGCTCGGGCGCATACCAGATCGCCGGTCATCTGGCGGAAGAAGCCTCCGGTCGCTCATGGCGGGACCTGTTCCGGCGCCGGATAGCGGCGCCGCTGGATCTGGTGCAGAGCACGTGGGGCCACCCGCTGGAGACACAGCCAGGGAGGATTCCGTCAAACCATCCCAATCTCCAGGCCGGGCTGGTCACGACCGCGCGAGACTATGGAGCGTTCCTCGGCATGCTCGCGGCAGGCGGGCGCTGGCGCGGTCAGCAGGTGCTCGCAGCCTCCAGCGTCGCAGAGCTGCTGCGCGTGCAGACCCTCGGAGTCGACTGGCCCAAGGGGGAGGGTGGCATCGGTGCGAACGCCGTCGGATACGGGCTCGGCTCCTGGTCTGAAGTGTGCGTGGGCGATCGATCGCTGGTGAGCATGAGCCCCGGCGCATTCGGCGTGTTTCCCTGGATTGATCGCCGGACGAGTGAACATGGGATCTTCATGATGCGGCGTCGTTACCCGCAGGTGGCGACGCGTATCGCGGAAGCCCGCCGGTTGATCTCCGCCAGCTGAGCGTCAGCGGCGCTCAAGCCAGATGCTGGCTGTCAGGCCTCCGCCCGGGGTGGGGGCCAGCTCCACATCACCCTTCATCTGCCGCGCAAGTGAGCGCGCGATTGAAAGTCCGAGGCCCGATCCGCCCGTAGCGCGGCTGCGCGAGGTGTCCTGGCGCGTAAACGGCTCGAAGGCCACATCGAGGAAGTTCTCCGGGAGCCCCGGGCCATGATCGATCACGCTGATGCGGATGCGGCCTTCTGGGTCCGACCCGACCCGAACGACTCCGCCTCCCGCGTGCAGCACCGCGTTCGTGATCAGATTGTCGAGCACACGACCCAGCAGCCCCGGATCGGCCCGCGCCCACGCAGGCTCGGCGCTCTCAAGAGAGATCGGATCGCCCAGTTCACGCCGTGTCTCCACGAGGCTCTCGACCAGGCCCCGCACATCCACTGCGGTCAGGAAAGGCGGACGGGTTTCGCCGCGCGCTACAAGAAGTACATCGTCGATCAGCGTGGCCATTTCAGAGATGTCCCTGTCGGCGCGGGCGCGCTGGTCGTCGTTCGTGATGTACGTCGCCCTCAGGCGCAGGCGCGTCAGCTGGGTGCGAAGGTCGTGGGCTACGGCCGCCAGAATGCGCAGTCGTTCCTCAATCAGCGCCTTCAGTTCGGCTCTCATGCGGTTGAAGGCGGACGCCACGCGACGGGCCTCCTGCGGGCCTTTCTCGGCCATCGGTGGCGCCGACAGGTCCGTGGAGAACGTCGCAGCTGCTCTGGCGATCGCCTCAAACTGGCCTGTCGCAAGCTTCACGATCCGCCACGTCAGAATTCCCGAAAGCGCAGTCATGGCGAGACTGAACCAGAGGAAGAGCATGGTCAGGCTGCGCCGGCGCTGAGAGATTCCTGGCGATACAATCAGCCGCTGACCGTCCCTGAGCGATACCGAGAAGGCGAGGGGGGCGTTCACATGCGCCTCGCGAGGGCGCCACTGCCGCCGAACAGCTGGCGCAAGGACCTCAAGATCACGCTCCGCGAGCTCATAACGGTACGCGGTATGCAGAGGGGACACGGGCCCGCTGTAGAGGCGATACTCCGCCGGTCGACCGTGGTGGATCGCAAAGCGGGTCTGATCGCCGTTAAGCGCGATCAGCACAGAGCTGCGCCCCGATGCATCAAGCCGGTCAAGCAGATCAGCCGTGGCTGCGATCCGATCGGGCATCGGGGGACGCCATGCTTCACCCTCGGGTCCCCGGAGGCGGAGTGCGACGACGAGGCCGAACGTCTGCACCGCCACCAGAGCGATGACCAGCGTCAGCGTAAGACGTCCGCCCAGGCCGAGCCGCATCAGTCCAACTCCGGTTGGATGGTGAACAGGTACCCGGCGTTGCGAATGGTGCGTATCAGGCGTGGCGTTCTGGGACTGTCGCCAAGCTTGCGGCGGAGCCGGGAGACCTGGATGTCAATGGAGCGGTCGTAAACGTCGGCGGCCCGACCCCGCAGGGCGTCCATGATGTCGTCTCGGGACAGCACGCGCCGGGGGCTCTGAAGGAACACGAAGAGCAGATCGAACTCGCCCGACGTCAGGTCCACCGGACGACCCTCGGGCGATGTCAGCGACCGCGCCCCGATATCGAGCCGCCAGCCGTCGAACGCGTATTGTCTGGCCCTGCGGCGATCTCCGGCCGTCGCCCGCCGAAGCAGTGCGCGAACACGCGCAACAAGCTCGCGCGGCTCAAAGGGTTTGGCGAGATAATCGTCCGCCCCGATCTCGAGGCCGATGACCCGATCGAGCGGTTCGCCGCGCGCGGATGTGATCAGCACAGGCGTGTCGCCATCTGCGCGAAGTCGCCGGCAGACGCTGAGGCCGTCCTCGCCGGGCATCATGATGTCCAGGATGACCAGATCCGCAGGCCGGGTCTTCTGCTGCCGCCAGAAAGCGGTGGCGTCGGGCGCTGTCTCGCAGGCGAGGCCGGAACGGTTCAGGAGATCGCCTACCAGCGCCCGGATCTCCGGGTCGTCTTCCACTAGCCTGATCAGGGGCGCCGACATCATGCCGCTGGCTTGCCAGTCCGGGCGTCAGCCCGCCAGTAGGCGATACATGCTGTTACAGGCTGGCGCCCCCGCGAAATCATAAGAACGAGAGTCCCGACCATACTGTGTCCATCGATCATCACCATCGAAGGAGCCAGTCATGAAGTTCGACGACACACGCCTCCAGGGCCCCCCCGGCCTGGCGCTCAGCGGCGTACTCGCCCTGATCATTGCCCTGGCGATGTCCGGCGACAGCCAGGCGCAGTCCCGAGAGCGACACGTGACCTGGCGCAGCCCGGCTGGCCACTTCGAGCGGCAGGTCGATGTCCAGCGCAGCGCCGGTCAGACGATCGTTTCGCGCCAGTTTCGCGGCCCGGAGATGAGCCGGACGACTGAACGTCAGCGGACTTCGGAGCGAACGCAGGACGGATGGTCCACCGAGGTGGACCGCACGGGCCGAAATGGCGTCCATCAGAGCATCACGCGCCAGACGGCCCTGACCGAAAATGGATACCGCCGGGAGGTCTCCGCGCATACGTCGGACGGGCGTGGCTATGACCGCACGACCGCTGTTTACGCAGGCGAGAATGCGACCGTGTCGCGGCGCATCCTGGAGACTGCTGACGGGCGCCGGCGCGCTTCGACGGTGATTTACCGCCGCTGAACCGGATCCGGTCGGCTTTATCGCCCCCTGTGCCGACCGGCGACGCCCCGGCCGCCAGTCTCCTCCCGCGGCCGGGGCGTCTACTTCCCTGACTGACCGTGAAGGATAGACCTGATGCAAACCAAGTTTCTGAGCTCTGCTCTTGTCGCCGCGCTCACTCTGGGCGTCGCTGGCTTCGCCTCAGCCCAGGCGCCCGGAGGAGACCGCTTCGCCCTGGCTGATCTTGATGGGGATCAGAGGCTCTCGATCTCGGAGTTCCAGGCCGCTCGGGATACAGTGTTTCGGCGCCTGGACACCAATGGCGACGCCCGCATCGCCTTCTCGGAACTGCGCGCCCTTGCTGACGGCCGTCGCGAGAGGGGGCGGTCCCGGGGCCGCGGACGAGAGGCGCTCGCGCGGCTGCGCGAGATCGATCGCAACGGAGATCGGGCGATCGATCTCGTTGAGTACAGGGCTCTGGGCCAGCGCAGGTTCGAGAGCGTCGACCTGAATCGCGATGGCTGGCTGCGCATTGAAGAGTTTCAGGCGCTGCGCGAGGAGTTTCTCGCGCAGCGCTGAAGCTCAGAAGAAGCCCGTAGGTACTGGCGGGGCCTGGTCGTCAAGAAACGGCCTGACCATGCTGATGAGCGGTCCGCTCATCGCCATGACGCCGACGTGAGAGGTTGCCGGGAGGATCAGCAGGCGCGCGGGCGGCGCGGCGGTCAGAATGCCCTGGGCCGCCAGATCCGCAGCGCCGCCTCCGCGCAGCCGGAACAGCTCAACGGCGTGCTCGGGCCGCATCACGTCATAGTCCCCAGCGACAATCATCGTCTGATGGGGCAGCCCGGCCACCTGGGCGGACCAGTCGAACGGCACCGCGTCGAGCGCCTTGAGTTGCTCGACGAGCGAGGCAAAGCCCTCCGGCTGCCCAGAGAGGCGGTCGTAGTCGCGACGGATGGGCGTGCCGTCGAATACCTCCGGTGTGATCTGCGCAATGCCGGCCAGGATTTCCGGGTACACGCTGCTCAGCCGGGCTCCTGCCGATACGAGCACCAGCCTGTTCACCCGATCCGGCGCCCTGATGGCCATCTGCAGGGCCGCGCCGCCGCCCATGGAGTACCCCATGACGTCCGCCCGCATAACATCTTCTGCATGCAGCACGGCCAGGGCGTCGTCAGCCAGTCGCTCGTAGGTGATCGGTCCGGAGGCCGGACCGGAGCGGCCATGACCTCTCTGATCAATCACGATCACGGGACGGTCGTCGAAGCCGGAGACCCACTCCGTCATGGACTGGCCGGACATGTAGGCGCCGTGCAGAACCAGGAGCGGCGTGCGCGCGGCCGAAAGTTCGCCGTGAATCTCGTAGTAGAGGTGGGCCCCGTCATGGGGAAGGCGGCCCTGGCGCACATTCGTGGCGGCAGGCTCGCGGCTCTCTGCACCGGCGAGCGGGTGCGGCAGCGAGGCTGCCGCCCCGGCCGCGCTCAGGATGGCCAGGCCCAGTAGTGCACCGCCCAGTCGCATGGCGTGTTGCAGCATCGTTTGACTCCAAGGTGGCGCCGTGTGCTTCACGGCGACTGGACGACGCCGTGAAGGCGCTGAGTTCGACAGCGCGGAAGCGCACCATCGCCAGTGCGTGAAAAAAAATCGGCGAAGTGTCGAGATCGCGCCGGTTCCGTCGTCGTCTCAGCGGAGCCAGTATCGGCTCGTTGGATCGAGGAGTGCGGTGATGCGCGTCATGGTGATGGTGAAGGCGACCCCCGAAAGCGAGGCGGGGGCGATGCCCACGGTTGAGGAGCTTGAAGCCATGGGACGCTTCAACGATGAGCTTTCGAAAGCCGGAGTTCTGCTGGCCGGTGAGGGCCTGCACCCCTCCAGCCGGGGACGTCGCGTGGCCATGCACGGTGAAGACAGGGTCGTCACTGACGGCCCCTTCACCGAGGTTAGGGAACTGGTGGCAGGGTTCTGGATCTGGGAAGTCCGCGACATGGAGGAAGCCGTGCAGTGGGCGCGAAGGTGTCCGCCTCCGATGCGTGGCGGCGGCGAGCTGGAGCTGAGGCAGGTGTTCGAAGCTGAGGACTTCGGCGATGCGCTGACGCCGGAGGCGGCGGAGCTGCACGGCTGGACGCGTGACGGCGAGCCCGTGCGCTGACGCGGCCACGGCCATCGCGAACACCAGATGCGTCGGGCGCGCAGGCGGCCCCGACGCATCTGCTTACCCGCGAAGCCGTCGAAGCCGTGTTCAGGGCCGAGCGCGCCCGCGTCATCGCTGCGGTGGCGTCGATCGCCCGGGATCTCGATGTTGCGGAGGATCTGGCGCATGAGGCGCTGATCGCCGCGCTCGAGATCTGGCCGGAGACCGGAGTACCCGCCAGACCCGGCGCCTGGCTCACGACCGTGGCCCGTCGCAGAGCCCTTGACCTCGTGCGCCGGCAGGCGCGGCGTAACGCCAACGCTGCAGAGCTCGGCCGGATCGCCGACGCAGATCGCGACGCAGCCGCACTCCGGGATCAGCTCTCACCGGATCAGGACATCGGCGACGAGCTGCTGGGGCTCATGTTCATCGCCTGTCATCCTGAGCTCATGCGGGAGCAGAGGGTCGCACTCACCCTCAGGCTCGTGGCAGGTCTCAGCACCGCGGAGATCGCGCGGGCTTTCCTTGTGGGTGAAGCGGCTCTTGCGCAGCGGATTGTCCGCGCAAAGCGACGCCTGAGGTCCTCTCGCGCCGGCTTTGATCTGCCGCGAGGAGAGGACAGAAGCCGGCGCGTGAGCTCGGTCATGGAGGTGATCTACCTCGTCTTCAACGAAGGCTACAGCGCCACGAGAGGGGCCGCGCCGACCCGGCCCGAGGTATGCCTGGAGGCCAGGCGCCTTGCCCGCGTTCTGGCGGGACTGGTGCCGGACGACCCGGAGGTCTGGGGCCTGCTTTCGCTCGTGGAGCTGCAGTCTTCGCGGCTGCGCGCCCGCCTCTCACCCCAGGGGCGGCTGGTGCCGGTCCTGGAGCAGGACCGCTCTCTCTGGGATGTCGACGCCCGGCGC
>JBKBUS010000002.1:0-9464 GCA_046290035.1 Brevundimonas sp. | reverse complement strand
AGGCCTCGCAGCCCTGAAGCGCGGCGAGGCTCTGCTGGGAGGCGATCCCGCGCGCTTGATCGGACCATATCTGCTGCAGGCACGCCTGGCCGCGGTGCACGCGCGGGCCCCGTCCGCTGCAGCCACGGACTGGAAGGAGATGGCCGGGATCTACGACCAGCTGAGCCTCGCTGCGCCATCGCCGGTGGTCGAACTCAGCCGCTCGATCGCCTACAGCATGGCCTATGGACCAGGGGTCGGGCTCGATCTGCTGACTCCGCTGCTCGCCACGCCGGAGCTCCAGGCCTACGCTCCCCTCCGCGCGGCGCAGGGCGACATGCTGGAACGCGCAGGGCGATGCGAGGAGGCGGCCGCCGCCTTCGAGGCCGCCCTCCCGATGGCGTCCAATCTGGCGGAGCGCGCGTTTCTGGCGGGCCGCGCGAACCGCTGCCGGAAGACGGTGTCCGCCTCCACGCCCGAGGCCCGCTGACGCCGCGCCTGCGAGCTCAGAGGAGCTCAGCGCGCGCGTATGCGACCCAGGCCGGCGACACCAGCCGCTGTCGGTCAGGGGGGGGCCAGGCCTGTTCCCCGTTCAGCCGTGATCGGACCCGCCTCGCCAGCAACAGGTCGCACGCCGACGTGGATGTGATCCGGTTCCGGTCTTCAACCACTCTCCCGGCAACGACGTGCGCGCCCATCCTGCGTATCGCGGCGCGCGCATCCCGGACCGCGGCCACCTTGTACCCGTGGAGGAGCCCGGCCCGACCCGCCAGTCTGACGCCTTGCCCGATGGCGACCATCAGATCAGCCTCGAAGCCGATCGCCGTGGCCAGTTCAAGGGTGAGCCTGCACTCCAGCGCTCCCTCAGACTGACCGTCGGGAACGACAAGCATCTCCGGGTTCCGCCAGACGGTTTCCCGCGACGCCTGCGGTCGCAGGAAAGAGCCATCGGCGCAGCGTACTGTGTCCAGCGTAGCCGCGACGCTCTGCGCGCGCCCGCCCATGCCTTCAACGACGCCTGGCAGGCCGCCGTCGCCGGACGCATCCATGCCCGCCCAGAGCAGGACGACGCAGCGCGGACCG
This sequence comes from Brevundimonas sp., assembly GCA_046290035.1. Classification (GTDB taxonomy): domain Bacteria; phylum Pseudomonadota; class Alphaproteobacteria; order Caulobacterales; family Caulobacteraceae; genus Brevundimonas. Next base: position 8,402 of record JBKBUS010000002.1, on the reverse strand, counting down.
CCCGTCATTCCCCCCGGGGCGGGAGGGCGCCAGACAGACCTGGGTGAGGCGTGGCGAAGTGGAGGCACGGGCGGCGAGCACTGAAACAGAGGGATGGGCGACCGCAGGCTCAGCTGCGAGCGGCGGCGTGTCAGGCCGCACGCCAGGAGAGCTGTGCGCTGGCGTAAGAGGTCCGGCCCATGCGGTCCAGCCCAAGTCTGCGCAGTCGCATGCCACGAGCAGCCAGGGATGGCGTCACTCCGTAGGCCGCCCGGAACGCGGCGCTGAAGTGTGCGGAGCTGGAAAACCCTGACTCATGCGCCGCCAGCGTCAGATTGGCGCCCTCATCGATCAGGTCCAGAGCTCTGCACAAACGCATGGCCAGGCGAAATCGCCTGAAGCTGACGCCTGTCTCAAGGCGGAAAATCTGGCGGAAGCGGGACTCCGACAGGCCCACCGCCGAAGCATGGGCCGCGACCTCCCGATCGCCAAAGTCGGTGTTCAGCGTGGCGATGGAGGACCTGACCCGCCGATCCGAAGGGCGTCCTGCGACAAGGCCCAGCGTGCTGACCAGGCGACCAAACGCGCCGCAGGCGTCCTGCTCAAGGAGGTCCGCGAAACTTTCGAAGGCCGGGTCGCACCGCTCCAGCCGAAGGGCCTGAAGGCGATGCGTCGTGGCCTCCCCGCACAAACGGCGACGGTCCTCCCCGCCCGGCGCTGCAAAAAGCCTCAGGCAGGGGCCGGAGTGGTCCACGAGATGACGTGTTCCGGCGCGGATGAAGATACACCGGCCCACAGTTCGTCTGCGTCCGTCGCACTCTTCCATAACCGTCACCGGCTCCCGGCCAAGCAGGAGATGATCGGTCGAAAATTCAAAAGCGATGCCCTGGGGGGACGCTGTCGAGAACGCGAAGCGCCTCTCGGCGTACCATGCCTGATCCAGCCGCATCGTCGCCTCCCAACCTCGCGTTGCTTGAACAGGGACGCAGCATGCTGGCCGACATTGCCGCATTCTGACGGCCCGCTGTCGAACGACGGTCCACGGAGTGCGCCCGCCCATCTGCCGAGTGGTTTCGCGAACCAGCGCAGCTGCCCTGGGCGGGGTCTCGGGGCAGGTGCGGAGTCTGCGCGTTCGAGCCGGCCGCTTTGAATGCTTCATGTGCGGGCCGGCGGACGGCGCAGCGGGCGCTGCGTCAGGACGCGATGTCCCGGTCTTCGACTGCGACGGCAGGCGGGTCAAGCGGCAGGCGCAGATGAAACCGTCCCCCTGGCCCTGCGGTGACGTCGGCGGAGCCGCCGTGCCATTCGGCGACCGCCCTTACGATGGCCAGGCCAAGTCCAGCCCTCCCGCTGGCCTGTCGACCACGTCGGAAAGGCTGGAAAATCATCTCGGCGTCCTCGGCGGGAACGCCCGCTCCATGATCAGAGACGTAGATCCAGAGGTTGCCTCTCTCGACGTCGACCCTGACGCTGACCACCCCGCCTTCAGGCTCCGCTCTCAGGGCGTTCTCAATGAGGTTGGTCAGGGCGGAGCGAAGGGCGTCGGCGTCGCCCCGGTAGGCCTCCGGCGCGCTCGTGATGTCCACGTGAATCCGCCGACCGATCCGCAGCGCGAGTGGAGCGAGATCCGCCGCCGTCTCCCGGACAAGCGCGGCTACGTCAATCGGCTCCCGGTCTCCGGCGCCGGCCTGGAGTCGGGACGCTGACAGCAGCTGATCCAGCAGCGTGGACAGCCGCCGAACGTCTGTCCTGAGCAGGTCGCGCTCTCGGGAAGCCGCCAGAGCCTCTACGCGCGCGCTCAGGATCGTCATGGGCGTACGGGTCTCGTGCGCCGCGTTCGCCAGGAACAGTCGCTGCGCCGCGGCGCTTTCCCTCATCCGGGTCACAAGGCGAGACATCGCCAGCGCAAAGGGCGCCACCTCCAGCGGAAGGCGGCCGCCATCAAGGGCGTGGACGCCATCCTCAATCCCCACGCGTTCGGCCTGGCTGGCGGCGTCACGAAGCGGCCTGAGCGCGGAACGCACCACCCATGGCGTCACCAGCGCCCCGGCGAGAACGGCAGGGCCGAACATGAGCAGGAACTGGGGCGCGTAAGAGGTGAAAAATCGCCCGGCGTCTTCTGGCCCGAAGCGATGGCCGCTGATGGCGATCGTGGCGGTGCGTTCTCCGATCTTGCGCGTGTCCAGGACGACCTGTGAGCCGTCGGCCATCTGCTGTCGTCCCACAGTCAACCGCCTGGGACCGGCAGCCCAGAGCATTTGCTCGAACGCCGCATCCGACGCCAGCAGCACCCGCTGCTCGGCCACGATGGCGTATCGAAATCCCGGCCGTCGGGCCGCATAGCGGGCGAAGGCCGCCGAGGGCTTAATCAGAACTTCGTCCGCCGTCCTGAACTCGGCCGCCGCTGCGACGCGATCCGCCGCCGAGGCGGCGGCCAGCTCATCATAGGAGACGTAAGGCGAGACCGTCATCAGGACGGCGATCCAGCCGAGCACCGCGAGCACCTGAACGGCGATCAGGCTGAAGACGAGTCGACTCGAAAGTGATCGGGGCCTCATTCGGCTTCATCCAGAACATAGCCCACCCCGCGCACGGCGTGCAGACTGACTGCGGCCCCGGCTGCAGAAAGCTTGCGCCGCAGTCGGGAAATCTGGGCGTCGAGGGTGTTGGAGCTGGGCTCCTCGTCGAAGGCGTAAACGGCCCGAACCAGCGCCTCTCGAAGCACGACGCGCCGCGCGCGGCGGATCAGGACCTCAAGGATCGCGCGCTCGCGCCGGCGCAGGGCAAGCTCGGCTTCGCGGACACGGAAGGCGCCATCGCGAGGCAGATAAACGAGCTCGCCGCAGCGTACGGGGGGCGCGTCCACCTCCGTACGAGGCCGCCGGAGGCTGGCGCGAATTCTCGCCAGAAGCTCGTCGCCGTCAAACGGCTTGACCAGATAATCGTCGGCCCCCGCATCCAGCCCGCATATGCGATCCGCAACGTCGCCCAGGGCGCTGACGACGAGGACGCTGGCCCGGGGTTGGCGCGCACGAATGTCCGGCAGCAGCGAAAGGCCGTCGGCGACGTCGAGACGCCGGTCCAGGAGGACGACGAGATACTCGCCGAGTCTCAGGGCCGCGCGGGCTTCCTCCGGGTCGCGGGTCACATCCGGGGAGAAGCCATCGCCGCGAAGGGTTGCGGCCAGCATGGCGGCGATCTCAGGTTCATCCTCGATGATCAGGACACGCATCAAACCTGCCCTGGATCTGGATCGTTTGTCAGTCCCGGGCAACCCTTAACGTCTATGGCGTCTTCGCGCGCAAGGAGGCCTGATTGGAAAACGTGCGGTCCGAGCCTCTGGAAAATCTGTCGGTTCGGCGCGCCCAGCCCTCGGACATCGACAGGGTGCTTGAGCTGGCGCGGCGCGTGCACGAGTCCGGGGTTCCGCCGTGGCGAGACCCGGCGCTGCTCACCCGTCATGATCAGAAGGTCATCTCCTCGGCTGTCGCTGGCATGGCGGATGTACCTCTGGTGCTTGTGGCGACCCAGCGCCAGGCGCCTGTCGGCTTCATTCATCTGTGCGAGCTCGTCGACTACTACGCAGAGCGGCCGCACGGCCATGTGGTGGACCTTGCGGTGGACGCAGCCTGCCAGGGGAGAGGAGTGGGTCGTCGTCTGCTCGAGGCGGCCGAGGCTTGGGCCAGGTACCGGGGTTATCCCTGGCTCACGCTTTCGGTCTTCGAGACGAACACGCGCGCCCGGACGCTTTATGAGCGTTCGGGCTTCGGCACGGACATGGTCCGCATGGTCAGGAATCTTGGAGCGCAGGAGCCCCTTGGTCCCAGCTTGCCGCCGCTTGGGGCGAGGCGCCGAGCCTGAATGCTCGTGATCGCCGATGCATTCGCTGCGGGCGTGGCGTCGGCGATCGCCTGCGGCGTCGCGGCGCTCCTCCTGAGGGAACGCAAAGGGCGTCGATAAAGGGCTCGACAGGGCCCGGCCGAGGCTGCGCGCAGCGCGATACATCTGATGGGTTCGTCTGGAGGCCGTCATGGAGGGCGCCCTGAAGCGTTGCTGGGAACGAGTGTCGCCGGAATGGTTGCCGCAGGCTGACCCGGGGCCTGCGGCGCAGGCAGCCGGGGAGAGACCGGCCGTCGGGCTGAGAGGTTTCCTGCCGTCTAATGTAAGCCGCGAACGCATGTTCCTGATAGGCTCCAGGGAGCGTCAGGAGGGACCAGGTCATGGGTGTGCGGCTGCAGCGGGTGGGTCGGCCGGGGATCGGTCGGCTGAAGATCGGTTGGCTGGGAGCTGGTCTGGGGCTGGCTGGAGCGCTCCTGGCGAGCGGCGAGAGCGCCACGGCCGCGCCATCGGATCTCGTCATCCGGGGCGCGCGCCTGCTGGACGCGGCCTCCGAGCCGGTCGAGGCAGGATATCTGCGCGTCGTAGACGGCCTGATCGCCGAGGCGGGGCCGGATCGGCCCGGGACGTCTGACGAGACGGCGCTTGACGGAGCGGGGCTGACGATCCTGCCCGGCTTCTGGAACGCCCATGTCCACCTGACGACCCCCGAGTACCTGCGAGCTACCGCGCTGGACGACGCGGCGCTGGAGCGGGAACTCGCCAGGACCTTCACGCGGTGGGGCTTCACGACGGTCTTTGACCTGGCCTCGACGACGGCGATCTCGCACCATGTGGCGACGCGAACCGAGCAGGGCGTCGTGGCGGGCCCTCGCGTCCTCAGCGTCGCTGAACCGTTCTACCCGGCGGGCGGAACGCCCGTTTACGCCCGCCCGTTCTACGAGGCCTTCGATCTGCCATCGGCCGAGGTCGCCGACGCACAGTCTGCTGTCGGTCGCGCTCAAACGCAGCTTGAGGCCGGGGCTGACGGGCTCAAGCTCTTCACGGGCGCTATCGTCGGAGAAGCGGAGACCCTGCACATGTCCGCCGCTATCGTCAGCGCCCTGACGGCCCTGGCGCAGGCGCGGGGGGCGTCCACCTTCGCCCATCCCACCGACGCGGAAGGGCTCAATCTTGCGGTGGATCACGGCGTCCGGGTCCTGGCGCACGCCGCTCCCCTCGCCGGCGAATGGTCGCCCGGGTTCGCCCACAGGCTGGCGTCGCGCCAGGTTGCGATGACCCCGACCCTTTCGCTCTTCGCGCTTCAGCCTCACGCCCTGACGCCTGTAGAGGTGGCCGTACAGCAGACCCGCGCCCTCCACGAAGTCGGCGGCTTGATCCTGTTCGGGACCGATGCCGGATTTGTCGACGAGTTCGACACCACCCTGGAGCTGGTCCTGCTGGAACAGGCCATTGGGTGGAGCGGCGTCGTTGCGGCGCTGACATCGAACCCTGTTCACGTCTTCGGGGATCCCGAACGCGAGGGTCGACTGGCGGTCGGCTACAGGGCCGATCTGACCATCGTGGGCTGCGATCCTCGCCAGGACATCCGATGCCTGGCCGATGTCCGTCTGGTGATCCGCGGCGGGGAGGTCATCTACCGGCAGGACAGCTCGGATGCGTCCGATCAGGGGCCGCGTCCGGACGGGGCCTGAGCAAGGGGGGGGCGGTTGGCCCTGGCCGGAGAAACGCCGAGCAGCAGGCCGGCCCAACCCACGCGCCGGGCCACCCCATAGGTGAGCCAGCATGCGGTGACGGTCGCGGTGATGATCAGGGTCGCCTCCACGAACAGCGGGAGGTGCTGCTTCGCGAGGTGGTGGCCCGTCACGATGATGACCGTCTGGTGAATAATGTAGAAGGGGAAGATTCCGACGCGAAGCCAGCGCAGCATGGGACCGCCATGGTTCAGCCATCGGGCTCCGAACCCGAGGATGGCGACGATAAAGGCCCATTGATCGAGTGCGTAGGCGACCTCGATGATCGGGCGAAAGCGTCCGTCCGGATCGTCGACTCCCCAGAGCCAGGTGTAGCTGGCCCAGAGGGCCCAGGAGGCTGCAGCCACAAGCAGCGCTGGCCGTCGATATCGCATAAAGGTCTGCGTGGCGCGGTCGGAGCGCGCAAGCATGAAGCCTAGCAGGAAGGCCCCGAAACTGAGCGCGTGGTTGTACCAGTCCTCGACGACAGCGTGGGTCATGGGAAACCGCGGGGCCAGCAGCAGGCGGATCAGCGCGAGGTAGACGACCGGCGCTGCGAGGACAGCGACGCCCCCGAGCCTGGCGCTGATCAAGTTCATCAGGCGTGGCACGCCCGGCGCAGCGAGGAGCGCGCAGAGCAGGAGGCTGTAGAGCAAAAGATAAACGACAAACCAGAGGTGATTGTAGGTCGGGGTGACGAGACAGCCCTGCTGGCCGCACCATGCGCCGGAACCGCTCATGTACCGCAACCAGAAGTCAGTCAGGGCCGGGTGCTGCGCCGGGTCGGCCACCCCGGCCGAGCTCAGCGCCTCGCTGATCTGGTAGTAGCTCTGCGGCGGCACCACGACCGCTATGCCGAACAGGATTGGGGGAGCCAGGCGCAGAAGCCGCGACCCGGCAAGTGCGGCAGGACCCCGCCCGTCCTCGGTGAACCGGTCAAAGAGGAAACGGGTGGCGCACCCGGATACAAGGAACAGCAGGGTCAGACGCCAGGGGTTCGTCAGCGTCATGAGCGGCGCGAGCCACTCAAGCTGGCGAGGGCTTTTAACGTGCCAGTCCCATGGCACGTAGAACATGCCAACATGGTAGAGGATGAGCAGGCTGAAGGCGCCTACCCGGATCCAGTCGAGGTCGTGGCGGCGCGGCGCAGGCAGGGTCGTGCTGGGCATGGGAGTCTTATGCGAAGTGACGATGCCCGGACGCTCGGGGTCAGGACGATGAAGCCGCAAGAGCCTGGGGACGAGGGGCGCATCCGTAGGGATCAGCGGCGGTGCGGAGGGATGACTGGCGCCGCTGCGGGGATGAGCGGCGCCGCCGCTCGCGCCGCGGACCTGCGCATCCTGCGCATCGGCTACCTCGTGATGGCGCCGATCAGCGTCCTCGTGTGTGTCGTCAACACCCTCACGCGCCTGGCTGACGCCCCTGCGCTCAGGAGCTGGGAGCCATGGACGTGGGAACTGACGAGCGCCGCCGCGTTTCTTGCGGTTCTCCTGATTCCCTGGGCGGCGACCCTTGAGGCTTCACCGGATGATCTCGTCGCGCGGGTCTGGAGGCCGCGGCTGAGGTTCGCCCTGGTGCATGCTGTCGGCCTTCTCGCGTTCAGCGGCCTGCACGTCGGTCTGTTCGTGCTGCTGCGCTCGCTGGTCTACGAGCTGATGAACGCCGGTCCCTATGAGTTCGGTGACCGTTTCGTCTACGAGCTCCGCAAGGACGCGCTGACCTATGCCATCTGCGTCGCCGGCTTCTGGATGCTCGCGCGCCTGGACCGCCGACAGTCCCGGTCGGGCGACCCGCGCAGCTTCGACATTCGCGACGGCGCTCGCATCATCCGCGTGCCTCCTGCGCAGATTCTCGCGGTGACCTCAGCGGGCAACTATGTCGAGTTCTGGCTGTCAGACGGTCGACGGCCGCTGATGCGGGCGACCCTAGCCGCCATTGAGGCGGAGCTCCTGGAGTACGGCTTCCTGCGGACCCATCGGCGCTGGCTGGTCAACACCGCTCACGTCGTGAGCCTGACGCCACAGCGCTCGGGCGACTGGATGATCGACCTGGGGGGCGTAGAGGCGCCTCTGTCGCGTCGCTACGGTGCTGCCCGCGCCAGGCTTGTGAGCTGAGGCCCGATGCTCGAAGGTTCCGCTTCCGCAGGCGCGCTTTCCCGCCGGGGGCGCTATATCGGATGCGCCCTTCGGACGTCTGCGACCGCGGGCGCCATCGACGGGCCGGGAGTAGACCGCCGTTTGAGCATGGTCATCGCGAACTAGCCGCCGCCTGCAGGATAGATCGGGCCGGCGGCGTCGCGCCGGCCGGCCCAAGGTGGCGGAGCCAGGCGCCGCATGCCATCTTCCTGGGATGGAACCCCCCAGAATCAGAGGCCTCAACCACCTCACCCTCGCTGTCACCGATCTTGATCGGTCTGTCGCGTTCTACGCCGAGGTGTTGGGCTGTGAACTGAAAGCCGTCTGGAAGAGCGGCGCCTATCTTCAGGCCGGGCCCCTGTGGCTGTGCCTGTCCGTGGACGAGGCCGCCGGCGGTTTGGGGGCAGACTACACGCATTACGCCTTCGACGTCGAAGCTGATCAATTTGACGACCTTGTTGCTCGGGTCCGGATGCATGCGCCGAGCTGGAAAGACAATCGCAGCGAGGGTGCGTCCTTTTACTTCCTCGATCCCGATAATCATCGCCTCGAACTGCATGTGGGCACGCTGGCATCTCGGCTCGCCCATTATCGAGCGAAGTCCGACAGCGGCGTTCAGATTTTCGACTGATCAGAAGCCAGCAAGATCATCCGCCGGGAGTCCGTCTCGGGCCAAGGCGCCGCCAGTGTAGCGCGCGTCGTCGGTCACCTCACGATA
>JBKBUS010000162.1:0-4771 GCA_046290035.1 Brevundimonas sp. | reverse complement strand
GCCACCTATGCCTACAACCGCTCGCGCTTCGACGTGGGCCGGTTCGACGGCAACCGCTTCCGCCTGTCGCCGGACCACCAGGCCTCGATCGGCGCCTCGGCCCGGTTCCTCGTCGCGGGCGGCGAGCTGCGGGTGACGCCGAGCTACACCTGGCAGTCGGAAGTCTTCTTCGACGACAACAACGACATCCCGGCCCTGCAGGGCGGTCTGGTCCCCGACACGGTTCAGGACGAGGTGCAGGAGAGCTACGGCCTTCTGAACCTTCGCCTGGCCTACACCCCGGATCAGGGGAACTGGACGCTCGAGGCGTTCGGGGACAACCTGCTCGACGAAGAGTACATCAAGGACGCGGGCAACACCGGCGACGCGCTCGGGCTGGCGACCTTCATCGCCGGCGCGCCGACGACCTACGGCGTCGGCCTGACGCTGCGCTACTGACGACCTGAGGCGGGGCCGTCCGGCGGCCCCGCCCGCCTTCTCCGGAGTCCGCCATGACCGTCGATCGCCGCCGCCTGCTGGGTCTCTTCGGTGTGGGAGCCGCGGCCGGCTGCGCCGCCACGCCCCAGCCGCCGCGCGCGCCGCTGGCGGCCGACGCGATCGTTCTGGACGGCGTCAGCTTCGCCCACGGCGTGGCGTCGGGGGATCCGGACACGACGTCGGTCCTGCTCTGGACCCGGGCCGGCTCCGTCGGCGGCGGGTCCCACGCCGTGCGCTGGCAGGTGGCCGAGGACGAGTCCTTCCAGGCCATCGCGGCGGAGGGCGTCGCCGAGACGAGCGCCGCCCGCGATCACACGGTCAAGGTCGTCGCCGACGGCCTCAGGCCCGGCACGGACTACTGGTATCGCTTCATCGCCATGACCGGCCAGGGCTCTCCGGTCGGGCGTACCCGCACCCTGCCGGAAGCCTCCTCCGGCGAGCCGGTGGTGCTGGCGGTGGCCTCCTGCTCGTTGCACCCGAACGGCCTGTTCAACGCCTATGACGCGATCGCGCGGCTGGAGTCGCTGCACGCCGTCGTGCACCTGGGCGACTACATCTACGAGTACGGCGCGGCCGAGGGCGACTACGGGATGGCCAACGGGCGGCGGCTGAACCGCATCCCCGAGCCGCCGCGCGAGATCGTGACGCTCGAGGACTACCGGGCCCGCCACGCCCAGTACAAGTCCGACCCCAACCTGCAGGCCGCCCACGCGCGCGCCCCCTGGATCGTCGTCTATGACGACCATGAGGTGACGAACGACGGCTATCTGACGGGCGCCGAGAACCACCAGCCGGAAGAGGGCGGCTGGGCCGCGCGCAAGGCTGCGGCGCTGAAGGCCTACTTCGAATGGATGCCGATCCGGGAGCCCGAGGCGAACCGCTCGCTCGAGGCGGCGACCTACCGCAGCTTCCGCTTCGGCCGCTCCGCCTCACTGCACATGCTCGAGACCCGGCTCATGTCACGCACGAAGCAGCTGGACTACGCCACGGACTTCTATGTGCCCGGACCGGACGGACAGCCGACGCCGGATCGCGCGGGCTTCATGGCCAGGCTGAACGATCCGGCCCGGCGTCTGTTGGGCGAGGACCAGCTGGCCTGGCTGGAGCGGGACCTCAGCGCCGCGGTCGAGGCCGGCGCGGCGTGGCAGCTGATCGGCAACCAGGTGGTCATGGCGCGGGTCACCGCGCCGGACTTCGGCGCCCTGATCCCCGAGGCGACGCTCAACGCCGTGCTGGCGACCCTGCCGGCGGAGCGGCGACAGAGCATTCGCAGCCTGATCAGCCTGTTTGGACAGAACGTGCCGCTGAACCTCGACGCCTGGGACGGCTATCCGGCCGAGCGCGAGCGTCTCTACGCCGCCCTGAAGCGATCGGGCGCGCGGCCGGTCGCCCTGGCCGGCGACAGCCACACCTTCTGGGTCAACCGCCTGGCCGACGCCGGCGGCGGCGACATCGGGATCGAATTCGGCACGACGGCGATCACGAGCCCGAGCCCGGCGGATTCGCTCGGCCTGCCCATCGCCTTCGCCAATCAGGCGGTGAACGACGCCAACGAAGAGGTTCGTTTCGTCGACTTCGGCCCGCGCGGCTTCCTGAAGCTGACCCTGACGCCGGAGCAGGCGCGCGGGGAGCTGATCGCCGTCTCGACGATCACCGAAACCCCCTATCGCGCCACGGTGGTGAAGACGTTCGAGGCGGCGGCGGAGCCGCAGGGGCGGATCGGCGCGCTTCGCGAAAGCTGAAACCTCAGAAGTCGAGGTCCGCGTACACCGCCGACGGCGGCACGCCGGGGAAGCGGTCGCCGAGCAGGCCGCGGAAGCACGGCCTGCACTTGATCTTGGCGTACCAGATCTTGAGCGCCGGAAAGGCCGCCCAAGGCGCCTCCCCGAAGTAGTCCAGCACCGACAGGTGCGCGGCGGCCACCAGATCGGCCTGGCTCAATCGCCGGCCGGCCAGCCAGTCGCGCTCGCCCGCCAGGGCCTCGAACAGCGCCAGGTGCCGGCGCAGCGCCTCGCGCCCCTCGCGCAGATTGCGCGCGTCGGGCGACCCCATGCGCAGCAGCGGCTTCTCCATGCGTTCGTGCAGCAGCACCGCGTCGACCTCGTCGGTGAACGGGCGTGCGAACCACTCGACGAGCCTGCGCGCCTCGGCCCGTTCGGCCGCATCTCCGGGGAGCAGGGCGCCGGAGCTCGAATCGTCGGCGAAGCCGAGGATGGCCGACAGGCCGCGCAGGGTCAGGGCCCGTCCCTGATGCCGGGTCTCCAGCACCGGCGGAAGTCCGGACGGGTTCAGCGCATGGATGGGGCTGTCGGGCTCCCACGGCCGCACCGCCTGTTCGTGGACCGCCAGCTTGATCTCGCCCAGCGCCAGCCGCGCCGCGCGCGAGCCCGGATCGAAGGCGAAGTGATGAAGGGTCGCGGCCTCGGCCATGGCCGCTAACTGCGCGCGCGTGGATTAAAGCGGCGTTTACCGCGCCGGGCGGGTCCACGGTCCGGGCGCGGCCACGCTGGCCGGATCGGCGTGCAGGATCACCTCGGCGCCGGGGAGGGCGGCGCGCACCCGCGCCTCGGCGGCTTCGACGATGTCGTGGGCGGCTTTCAGCGACAGGTCGGGGTCGAGGTCGACGTGCATCTGGGCCTGCACGGCCGCGCCGGCCATGCGGGTGCGCAGACGGTGCACGCCCCGGATGCGGTCGTCGCTCAGAACCGCCGCGACCACGGCGTTCTGGACCTCCGCGGGCGCCGCCCGGTCCAGAAGCTGGTCCGCCGACTGTCGGAGCAGGCCCGCCGCACCCCATGCCAGCCAGACCATGACGATCAGGCCCGCGGCCGCGTCCAGCCCGGGCGCGTTCAGGAAGGCGCCGGAGACGACGCCGATCAGCACCACGACGTTGGCGGCCAGGTCGGCGGTGTAATGCGCCCGATCCCCGGCGATGGCGAGGCTGCCTGACGCAGCGATCGCCCGCTTCTGCCGCCAGACGAGGAAGGCGGTCAGGCCGATCGAGATCAGCATCACCGCGACGCCGACCGCGCCGCCGGTCACCGGCGTCGGTCGAAGCATCCGCGCCACCGCCTCCCAGCCGATGAAGACCGCCGAGGCGAAGACCAGGCCGGCCTGGACGAGCGCGGCCATCGCCTCGCCCTTGCCGTGCCCGAACCGGTGGGTGTCGTCCGGGGGCGCCGCCGCCCAGCGGACGGCGAAGAACACCGCCAGGGAGCCGACGAGGTCGAGCGCGGAGTCCGCCAGCGACGCCAGGATCGAGACGGAGGCGGAAGCGCCCAGGGCGAAAGCCTTCAGGGCGATCAGGGCGACCGCGACGCCGACCGACAGCCGGGTCGCGTCGAAGACCGCGGAACGGGCGTCGGGTTGCAGCGGGGAGGTGGTGTCGCCGTCGGCCATGCGCCCTCAATGGCGGATAAGGCGTGTCGGCTCAATCCGAACCGTGACGGCGGCCGATCTTGACGCGCCCCGGCGCCTGGGTCGTTAAATGCCCGAGCCTGTGGATATCGTCTGACGGCGGGGAAGCGGATGGACGGTCAGCGTCGCTGGATCGGCCGGGGCGAGGCCCTTGAACGTCTCGGGGTGAAGTCCCAGACGCTTTACGCCTATGTCAGCCGCGGCCGTATCACCGCGCGGCCCGACCCGTCGGATCCGAGACGCAGCCTGTACGCCGCCGACGACGTGGCGCGCCTGCGCGGAGGTGCCGGGCTGACGCCCGCGAGCGCGTTCATCGGCTCCGTCGGCCGGGGCGAGGCGGCGGTGGAGTCGCGGCTCACGGTGATCGCCGACGGCCGGCTGTTCTATCGGGGCCTGGACGCCGTCCAGCTCAGCCGCTCGGCGACCGTCGAGGAGACGGCGCGGCTGCTGTGGGCCGTTCAGGCCGACCCGTTCCGCGAGTTGAAGCCGCGGGTCGACGCGGTCCTGGGCGGGTCGCACCGCGCGCGGATCTACGCGGCGCTGGCCCGGCGAGCGGAGGAGGACGGCGTCGCCCAGACCCGCGACCGGATGGAGTTGGCCCGCTCGGCGGCGGCCGTGACGTCCGAGGTGGTCGACGCTCTGGCCGGTCCGGGGCCTCGCCTGCACCTGCACCAGCGGCTGGCCCGGGCCTACAAGCTCGGCGAAGCCGAGGCGCAGATGCTGCGGCGGGCGCTGGTCCTGGCGGCGGATCACGACATGAGCGCGTCCGCCCTCGCGGCCCGGGTCGCGGCAGGCGGGGGCGCCAGTCCGGCCGGCGCCGCGCTGGCGGGGCTCGCGGCGCTCCGCGGGTCGTCGGTGGCCGCCCGGCACGAAGCCG
>JBKBUS010000161.1:0-4789 GCA_046290035.1 Brevundimonas sp. | reverse complement strand
GGATGTTGACGCCAGCGATACGGGCCACGAATGTCTCCAGATGCGCGTGTTCAGACGCATAAAACGCTCCGGTCGACAGACCTGGAGCGTGACGCGCCCTTCGCGGAAGCGCGCCTTATACAGGGGATTCACCGCTCGTCAACGGCTGGACGCGTGATCGGTTCAGCGGCGCCCGAGCCGCGGCGCATCCCGGCCGAACGAAAGCTCGATCACGGCCCTCAGTCCGTCGTCGGGCCTGCCGTCGATCATCGCCGGTCGGAAGCGATACAGATCGACCGCCGCGCGGGCCCCGGCCTGGCCGAAACCCTGCCCCGCCGGCGCCTCCTCCAGCACCCGGCAGTCCTCCAGCCGCGTGTCCTCGCGGATGCGGCAGCTGACCAGCGCCGCGCCCGACACGTTCCGCCGCAGCGCCTCGGGCGGGTGATAGCGGCGCAGCTCGATCATCGCCGGTTCGCGCAGGTTGCGCGGCGGCGTGCGCACGCCGGAGCCGGGCCCGTCGCCGGGGCCCGCGCCCTCGCCGCGCCCCGTTCCCTCCCCGCCCTGGCCGAAACCGGGCGCGGGGTCGGCCGTCGCCGCGATCCCGACGGTCAACGCCGGCTCAGGCGCTTGAGCCACGTGCCGAGGGATTTCAGGCTCGACCGGACGTGGCGGCGGTTCGGGCGCGCGTAGACGGCTGGGCGCGGCCGGAGCGCCCCCGCCGCTTTCCCGCGCGGGCTCGGCCTCGGGCGGCGGCGGCGGCGCAGGCGGCGCGATCAGGGTCAGGTCGAACACCGGCGGCTCGACCAGGGGCGGCGGCGCGTCCCGCAGAGAGGCCGCGGCGAGGAGCAGTCCATGCGCCAGGACGACGCCCAGCGTCAGGCCGACCTTGCGGCCGCGCCCATCGGCGAAAGGATCAGCGGGCGGTCTCAGCACCGGCTCCATGGCGGCATAAAACCATGCCGACCCTGAACGCGCGAAACAGCGAGCGGGTCAGGCGCGGTTCATCGACCCCGCCGGCGGCGTCAGCCCGCCAGCGCCTCGTCGATGGCCCGGGCGACCTCTTCGATCGAGCCCATGCCGTCCAGCTCCACCAGCTTTCCCTGCGCCTCATAGTAGGGGAGCAGCGGCGCGGTGTTGCGGTTGTAGGCGTCCAGGCGCACGCCGAAGCTGTCGGGATTGTCGTCGGGACGGCCCTGTTCGGCGAAGCGCTTGGCGATCCGCGCGGTCAGGGCGGCGTCGTCGACCTTCAGCCGAATGACCTTGTCGATCCGGCGACCACGCCCGGCCAGCATGCGGTCCAGCGCCTCGGCCTGGGCCACGGTGCGGGGAAAGCCGTCGAAGATGGCGCCGCCGGCGGCCTCGGCCTCAGGCAGACGCTCCTCGATCAGGGCGATGACGATGTCGTCCGACACCAGGTCGCCCCGCGCCATGATGCCCTTGACCCGCTCGCCGAGCTCCGAGCCCGAGGCGATGGCGGCCCGCAGCATGTCGCCGGTCGACAGCTGGACCATGCCCCGCTCCTCGACCAGCCGCTTGGCCTGCGTGCCCTTGCCGGCCGCGGGCGGCCCGAACAGGATCAGGTTCATCGTCCCCTCCCCGGGTTCAGAAGCCTTAGCGGCGCACCGGCGTCGGCACGCCCCGTCCCCCGCGACGCAGCTTGGCCTTCTTGATGAGGCCCTCGTACTGGTGCGCCAGAAGGTGCGACTGGATCTGCGCCACCGTGTCCATCGTGACCGACACCACGATCAGGATCGAGGTGCCGCCGAAATACAGGCTGTTGCCCATCTGGGCGACCATGAACTCCGGCAGCAGGCAGACCAGGGTGATGTAGGCCGCGCCGATCACCGTCAGGCGGGTCAGGACGTAGTCCAGATACTCCGCCGTGCGCTTGCCGGGCCGGATGCCGGGCAGGAAGCCGCCGTACTTCCTCAGGTTCTCCGCCGTGTCCTCCGGATTGAAGGTGATCGAGGTGTAGAAGAAGCAGAAGAAGATGATCAGGACGGCGTAGAGCGCCATGAACAGCGGCTGGCCGTGGGTCAGTTGGCCGGTCACCGTCGGCAGCCACCCCATCCAGGACGGCAGGTCCGCGTTCGCGGTCATCTGGGCCACCGTGGTGGGCAGCAGCAGCAGCGACGAGGCGAAGATCGGCGGGATCACGCCCGCGGTGTTCACCTTCAGCGGCAGGAAGCTGCGCTCCCCGCCCGCCATGCGGTTGCCTTCCTGACGCTTCGGATACTGGATCAGCAGCCGCCGCTGGGCCCGCTCCATGAAGACGATGAAGACGATCGTCGCGACCGCGAGCAGGGCGATGAACAGCAGCGCGAAGGCCGACATCTGACCTTCCTGGGCCAGGCCCAGCAGGCGCGCGATGGTGGCCGGCAGGACCGCCACGATGCCCGCGAAGATGATCAGCGAGATGCCGTTGCCGACGCCGCGCGCCGTCACCTGCTCCCCCAGCCACATCAGGAACATGGTGCCGCCGGTCAGCGTCACGACCGTCGTGGCGATGAAGAACAGGCCGGGGCTGTCGACCAGGCCGGGGCTGGCGTTCAGGCCGACCGCGATGCCGAACGACTGGGCGATGGCCAGAACAACCGTCAGGTAGCGGGTGTACTGGTTCAGCTGCTTCCTGCCCGCCTCGCCGCCTTCCTTCCGCAGCTTCTCCCAGGGGCCGTACACCGCCGCCATCAGCTGCACGATGATCGAGGCCGAGATGTAGGGCATGACGTTCAGCGCAAAGACCGCCATCCGCTCCACGGCGCCGCCCGAGAACATGTTGACCATGTCCAGGATGCCGCGCTGCCCGTCCGGGTTCTGGAAGAACTGCAGGAAGGCTTGGGAGTTGATGCCCGGAATCGGCACGAAGGTCCCGATCCGGTAGACGATCAGCGCGCCCAGCGTGAACAGCAGGCGCTTGTGCAGCTCGGTCGCGCGCGCGAACGAGCCCATGTTCATGTTGGCGGCAAGTTGTTCAGCGGCCGAAGCCATTACGCGTCCCCACGACTCTGAAGGTCGTCAGATAGGTGAAAAGCGGCCCCCATGCGAGAGCCGCCCTCACGTTTCATCAGCAGGCGGCCGGGCCTTAAGCCTTGGCGGCGGTGCGACGGGCGCGGGCGGAGACCTTGTTGGCGTCGCCCTTGGGCTCCTTCTTGGCCGGCGCCTTGCCCTTGGCGGCGTTGCGCTTCTCGACGCGCGCGGCGGCCTTGGCCTCTTCTTCCGGACGGATCTGGCGAACCGAACCGCCGGCCGCCTCGATGGCCTTGACCGCGCCCGACGACGCCGACCAGACGACCAGGTTCAGCTTGGCCTTCAGCTCGCCCGTGCCCAGCAGGCGCACGCCGTCCTTGACGCGGCGGATCACGCCGGCGGCGACCAGGGCCTCCCCGTTGATCTCGGCCTTGGGGTCGAGCTTCTTGGCGTCCACGGCGTCCTGCAGACGCCACAGGTTCACCTCGGCCAGCTTCAGCGCGTTCGGATTGTTGAAGCCGCGCTTCGGCATGCGCATGTAGAGCGGCATCTGGCCGCCCTCGAAGCCGCCGATGGCCACGCCCGAGCGGGACTTCTGGCCCTTGACGCCGCGGCCCGACGTCTTGCCCTTGCCCGATCCCGGGCCGCGGCCGACGCGCAGGCGCTTCTTGTGGGCGCCTTCGTTGTCGCGGATTTCGTTCAGTTTCATGTGCCTGATCCTTTCGGGTTCTAGCGCCCGCTCGTGAGCGGACTCGGCTCTGGAAAATTGAAGGGCCGCCATTAGGCGACCCTTCGGATCTACGCAAGCTCCGGCGGGGCCGAGCTTACTTCTCGACCACTTCCACCATGTGGGCGACCTTGGCGATCATGCCGCGCACGGAGGGGGTGTCCTCCAGCGTGACCTCGCGACCCAGACGGTTCAGGCCCAGGCCCTGCAGGGTGGCGCGCTGATCCGACTTGCGGCGGATGGGGCTGCCCGTCTGGCGGACGGTGACGGTCTTCTTCTCGGCCATCTATCAGCCCTCGATCGCTTCGGGCGCCGAGGCGCCGTCGTTACGGCGGCCGAGCAGGTCCGAGACCTTCTTGCCGCGCTTGGAGGCGACCTGACGCGGCGAGGACTGGGCCTTCAGCGCCTGGAAGGTCGCGCGGATCATGTTGTACGGGTTCGACGAACCGGTCGACTTGCCGACCACGTCCTGCACGCCCAGCGTTTCCAGAACGGCCCGCATCGGGCCGCCCGCGATGACGCCGGTGCCCGGAGGGGCCGCGCGCATCATGATCTTGCCGGCGCCCCAACGACCGTTGCCGTCGTGGTGCAGGGTCCGGTTCTCGCGCAGCGGGACCCGGATCATGGTCTTCTTGGCTTCCTCGGTCGCCTTGCGGATCGCTTCCGGCACTTCGCGCGCCTTGCCGTGGCCGAAGCCGACGCGGCCCTTGCCGTCGCCCACCACCATCAGGGCGGCGAACGAGAAACGACGGCCGCCCTTCACGGTCGCGGCGACGCGGTTGATGTGGACCAGCTTCTCGACCAGTTCGGAGTCGGCGCCGGCTTCCGGAGCGTTGCGGTTGTCGCGCCGGTTGCGGTCGCCGCCGCCGCGTTGGGGTTCACGAGCCATGCTTCTCGTCCCTTAGAAGTTCAGGCCGGCTTCGCGCGCGGCCTCCGCCAGGGCCTTGACCCGGCCGTGATAGATGTAGCCGCCGCGGTCGAAGACGACGTCCTTGACGCCCTTCTCCAGCGCGCGCTCGGCGACGAGTTTGCCGATCTTGGCGGCGGCAGCGACGTCGGAGCCCTTCGAGCCCTTGCCGCCTTCCAGCGACGAGGCCGAAGCGACGGTCACACCCT
>JBKBUS010000160.1:0-4818 GCA_046290035.1 Brevundimonas sp. | reverse complement strand
AAGCTGAGCCGCTCGCCAAGGAGAGCCCGATGCTGATCGCCATACCGCTGCTGCTGATTCCGGTGGCGCTCTACAACGTCGTGGTGCTGTTCAGCCTGGGGGGCGGCTCCGGCGCGGCGGGGGCGGACGCCATCCTGCGCGAGCCGATGTTCTCCATTCCTATGGCGTCGGGCGCGGCCTGGGACGTGGGATCGGGCGACCTGATCCTGTTCATCGGCCTGATCTGCCTGTTCTTCGAGCTGCTGAAATCGACCTCCAGCCAGAAGGTGGCGATCGTCAATCACGCCCTGTCGATGATCCTGTTCGTGGTGGTGCTGGTCGAGTTCCTGCTGCTGCGCGGCTTCGCGACCTCGACCTTCTTCCTGATCACCACGATGGTGCTGCTGGACGTGCTGGCCGGGTTCATCGTCACCATCATCGCCGCGCGGCGCGACCTGGACCTGACCCCTGGCGCGCACTGACGCCGGCCGACCCCCTCAGGCGAACAGGGTGAAGATCAGCGCCACGATCGTCACGTCGAAGGCGCGGGCGGCGAAACTCAGGATGGACGACATGGGCGGCTCCGGGCGTTGCCCGTTCGAGCCTGCAAGGATCGCGCCAAGAGGCGCGGTCTAGATTTCGGTCTTGCCCCGCGACCCGGCCTTGGGCCTGCGGTCGCCCGGACCGGCGTACTGGGCGCTGAGATAGGTCGCGCGCGCCGCGTCCAGCACCGGCGGTCCGCCCTTCAGGCCCTTGCGCGCGCCGGTCTGGCCCATCAGCTGCGCCGCTAGCGCGGCCTCCCCCGCCGACGGTCCCGTCTTCGCCGTCGCGGCGGGAGCAGGCGCGTCGGGCGCGAAGCGCGCCTGTTCGGCAGGCGCGGCGGGAACCAGCGCCCGCCGCTCCGCGCGCCGGTCGCGCGCGCGACGCTCGGCCTCGCGGCGATCCTCGCCGCGTCCTTCCACCGGCCCGACCGGCGGAACGGGCTTCGTCACCGGGCCTTGTCCTGGCTGAGCTTGTCCAGCTGGGCGCGCATCTCGTCCATCTGGCGGCGCATCTCCGCCAGCGTCTGGTCGCCGCCGCTCGCCGCGGCCGCCTCCGTCGGCTTCGACTCCGCCGCCTTGCCGTAGGCGAAGGGGGAGAACATCCGCATCGCCTCCTGGAACATGGCGGCGTTGCGCTTGGCCGCCTCCTCCAGCATCGCCCCGCCCGGCGCCGCCGCCAGGGCCCGGGTCATCTGGCTCTGGAACTGTTCCTGCTGTCGGGCGAAGGCGTCCAGCGACATCTCCAGATAGCTGGGCAGCACCCCCTGCATCTGGCCGCCGTAGAAGCCGATCAGCTGGCGCAGGAACTGCACCGGCAGCAGCGCCTGCCCGCGCGTCTCCTCCTCGAAGATGATCTGGGTCAGGACCTGGCGGGTCAGCTCCTCGTTGGTCTTGGCGTCGAAGACCTGGAAGTCGACGCCGTCGCGCACCATCCGGGCCAGGTCGTCCAGGGTGACGTAAGCGGAGGTCGCCGTGTTGTAGAGGCGGCGGTTGGCGTACTTCTTGATGATGACCGAGTCCGCGCCCTTGGGGCGGGCGCCGTCGGAAGAGCTGTCAGCCACGTGCGGATCTCGCGATGAGTTGGCGTTTGAAGCCCTTATCCCGCACCGCAGCGACTTTCACCAGTCCGTCACGAATCTAGCCGCTGAGGCCGGGCGCCAGCACCACTCCGACCAGCACCGCCGCCCAGTGGGTGGAGGCGCCGGCCACCACGAAGCCGTGCCAGATCGCCCGCCGGAACGGCGCCTTCTCCGAGATGAAGACGAACACGCCGGCGGTGTAGATCAGCCCGCCGGCGACCAGCAGGCCCAGCGCGATCGGATGGACCGTGTCGAGCATGGGCTTCAGCGCCAGCACCGCGACCCAGCCGAACAGGACGTAGATCGCGCTCCAGAACCGGTCGTTGAGCCGGGGCGCCGTCAGCTTGGCGATCACCCCCGCCGCCGCCATCAGCCAGACCAGCAGGGTGAAGCCCGCAGACCAGCCGCCCTCGAAGCGCTGGGTCGTGAAGGGGGTGTAGCTGCCCGCGATCATCAGGAAGATCGCCGCCTCGTCCAGCCGCCTCAGCACCGGGCGGACCGCGCAGGGGTGGGTGAGGTTGTAGATTGTCGAGGCCGTCAGCATCGCGACCAGACAGAGCGCGTAGATGGCGGTGGCCAGCACCATGCCGACGCCGCCGTAGATCGCCGCCAGCGCCGCCAGCACGATCCCGCCGACGCCCGCGATCGCCAGCCCGACGATGTGAACCCAGAGGTCGGCGGTCCATTCGGCCCGGTTCCGGTAGTGCTCGATCATGTCGAGCTCATCCGGGGTCCATATACGCTGGAAGAACTTTCTCACCATCATCCGCATGGCCCTTCAAATAGGCGGACCTGAGTGTTCGTTCCCGCCACTCTGGCGCGACCAGATGACCATCGGCTGAATCTTCGCCTCGCCGGTGACGAAGCCGCCCGGATGCGGCTAAAGGGCAACAGTCATTCCCGAGGAGCGATCCCATGGCCCATCCCGACGTCGTCATCGTCTCGGCCGCGCGCACGCCGGTCGGCTCGTTCATGGGCGCCCTGTCGCCGCTGTCCGGGGCCCAGCTGGGCGAGATCGCCATCAAGGCGGCGCTGGAACGTTCGAGCGTCGCGCCTGACGAGGTCGACGAGGTGATCCTGGGCCAGGTGCTCCAGGCCGCCGCCGGCCA
The DNA here is from genome assembly GCA_046290035.1 of Brevundimonas sp. GTDB lineage: Bacteria > Pseudomonadota > Alphaproteobacteria > Caulobacterales > Caulobacteraceae > Brevundimonas. Next base: position 2,109 of record JBKBUS010000160.1, on the reverse strand, counting down.
GGGCCCGGCGCGCCAGGCCTCCATGGGCGCGGGGGTGCCGAAGGAGACCCCGGCCTGGAGCCTGAACCAGATCTGCGGCTCGGGCCTGCGCGCGGTGGCGCTGGGCTATCAGCAGGTGGCGCTCGGCGACGCGGCCATCGTCGTCGCCGGGGGCCAGGAGAGCATGAGCCAGGCGCCCCACGCAGCCAATCTGCGCAACGGTCAGAAGATGGGCGACCTGTCGTTCACCGACACCATGATCAAGGACGGCCTGTGGGACGCCTTCAACGGCTATCACATGGGCCAGACCGCCGAGAACATCGCGGCCAGATGGAGCATCGACCGCGCCGCCCAGGACCGCTTCGCCGTCACCAGCCAGAACCGCGCCGAGGCCGCCCAGAAGGCCGGCCGCTTCGACGCAGAGATCGTCCCCGTCACCATCGCCTCGAAGAAGGGCGACGTCGTCGTCGACAAGGACGAGTACATCCGCCACGGCGCCACCATCGAGGCGATGGAGAAGCTGCGTCCGGCCTTCATCAAGGACGGCACGGTGACCGCCGCGAACGCCTCGGGCCTGAACGACGGCGCCGCCGCGCTGGTGCTGATGACCGCCGAGGAAGCCGCGCGACGGGGGCTCGAGCCGCTCGCCCGCGTCGCGTCCTGGGCCACCGCGGGCGTGGACCCGGCGGTGATGGGCACGGGCCCGATCCCGGCGTCCCAGAAGGCGCTGAAGAAGGCCGGCTGGTCGGTCGCGGACCTGGACCTGGTGGAATCGAACGAGGCCTTCGCCGCCCAGGCCCTGTGCGTCGTCAAGGAGCTGGGCCTTGACCCGGGCAAGGTGAACGTCAACGGCGGCGCCATCGCTATCGGCCACCCCATCGGGGCCTCGGGCGCCCGCATCCTGACCACCCTGCTGCACGAGCTGAAGCGGTCCGGCGGGCGCAGGGGCCTGGCGACCCTGTGCATCGGCGGCGGCATGGGCGTGGCGCTGTGCGTGGAGCGGGCGTGAACCGAGCGTCGCCCCTGCGCCCTTGTGGTTATCGTTCTGTCATGCTCGATAGCGCCGACAGCGACGGGTGGGCGCTGAATGACACCGCAAGGGAGTGAAGCGTTGAGCATGAGCGACGCAGGGGCCGCGCCCCGCAAACAGTTCCTGGGGCACCCCCGGGGCTTGGTGATCCTGTTCCTGACCGAAATGTGGGAGAGGTTCTCCTACTACGGCATGCGGGCGCTGCTAATCTTCTATCTGACGCAGCACTTCCTGTTCGGGCCGGCGGAGGCGCAAGGCATCTATGCGGCCTACGCCGCGCTGGTTTACTTGATGCCAGTCATCGGCGGGCTGATCGCCGACAAGTATCTCGGTTCGCGCCGCGCCGTCATCATCGGGGCCGTACTCCTGGTGGCGGGCCACTTCACAATGGCTTTCGAAGGCTCCGGCGGGCGCGAGTACCTGACCGTCGGCGGAACAGAGTACGCGCTGCAGGTCGAGGGCCGCGACACGGATCGCCAGATTTATGCGGTCAACGGCGAAACCCGCGTCCCAATCTCGATCCGCCCCGAAGGCGTGAACGTCGTTGACGTGGAGGGCCAGCCGGCGGGCTCGGGCGCCCAGGCGGCGGCGGCGGCGGGTTTCCCCAGCCAGATCGCGCCGGACGGTTACACCACCCGCGTCGACCGCGACGAAGGCGGGGAGCCGATCCTGTTTCTGGCGCTGTCCCTGATTATCGTCGGCGTCGGCTTCCTGAAGGCGAACATCTCCACCGTGGTTGGGGCGCTTTATGAGAAGAACGATCCGCGCCGCGACGGCGGGTTCACCATCTTCTACGTCGGGATCAACCTCGGCGCGGTGCTCGCGACCTCGCTCTGCGCTTGGCTCGGCATCGAATACGGGTGGGCCTACGGCTTTGGCCTGGCCGGCATCGGTATGGCCTTCGGCCTCCTGACCTTCATCCTCGGCCAAAGCTGGCTTGAAGGGCGGGGCGAGCCCGCTCGGCCGATCGAGGGTCGCAGACTGCTGGGCGTGCCGCTCGTGCCGTTCTTCTGGATCGCCGGCCTGGTCGCTGTGTTCCCGACCTGGCTGCTGATGCAGCGCCACGCGCTCGTCGAGGCGATCCTCATCCCCGTGGCGCT
>JBKBUS010000159.1:0-4823 GCA_046290035.1 Brevundimonas sp. | reverse complement strand
TGTTGGACCCGCAGAAGGGTAGCATCGCGAACGGATCGCGTCGCAGCTCGCCGACCTTGTTCTCCGCCGCCGCCGTGCCTTCCGACGCAACGGTCGAGCCCATAAAGACGCCGTGGGCCCAGTCGAAGGCCTCGGTCAGCAGCGGCACCGCGCTGGCGCGACGGCCGCCGAACAGGATGGCGTCGATGGGCACGCCCTTGGGGTCCTCCCACTCCGGCGCGATGGCGGGGCACTGGCCGGCCGCCACGGCGAAGCGGGCGTTCGGGTGCGCGGCGGGTTCGCCCGAGGACGGATCGTGCGGCCGGCCCTTCCAGTTCGTCAGGCCCTCGGGCGGGGACTTCGACAAGCCCTCCCACCAGACGTCGCCGTCCGCGGTCAGGGCGGTGTTGGTGTAGATCACGTCGCGACTGAGCGTTTCGACGGCGTTCCTGTTGGTGTTCCGGCTCGTGCCCGGCGCCACGCCGAAGAAGCCGGCCTCGGGGTTCACGGCGTACAGCCGACCGTCCTCGCCGATCCTCATCCACGCGATGTCGTCGCCGACGCATTCGGCCTTCCAACCCTCCAGGCTCGGCTCCAGCATGGCCAGGTTGGTCTTGCCGCAGGCCGACGGGAAGGCGGCGGCGACATACTTCACCGCGCCCTTCGGGCTCGTCAGCTTCAGGATCAGCATGTGCTCGGCCAGCCAGCCCTCGTCGCGGGCCATGACCGAGGCGATCCGCAGCGCGTAGCACTTCTTGCCGAGCAGCGCGTTGCCGCCATAGCCCGAGCCGTAGGACCAGATCTCGCGCGTTTCCGGGAAGTGGACGATCCACTTCTCGTCGTTACAGGGCCACGGCACGTCGGCCTCACCCTCGTCCAGCGGCGCGCCCAGGGTGTGAACGGCCGGAACGAAGGTCCCCGTCTCGCCCAGCTGCTCCAGCGCAGCGGCGCCCATGCGCGTCATCACGCCCATGGACACAGCGACATAGCCGCTGTCGGTGATCTCGACGCCCAACGCGCTGATGTCGGACCCCAGCGGGCCCATGCAGAAGGGCACGACGTACATGGTCCGGCCGCGCATGCAGCCGGCGAAGAGCCCGTCCAGACGTTCGCGCATCTCCGCAGGGTCAGCCCAGTTGTTCGTCGGGCCGGCGTCGGCCTTGTCTTCGGAGCAGATGAAGGTGCGGCTCTCGACCCTCGCCACATCCTTAGGGTCCGAGGCGGCGTAGTAGCTTCCAGGGCGCTTGTCGGGGTTGAGCGCCTTCAAGGTGCCGCGCGCGATCAGATCGGCGATGATCGCCTGCTTCTCGGCCTCGGACCCATCGCACCAGTGCACCCGATCCGGCTGGGTCAGAGCGGCGATGCGCTCGACCCATTCGACCAGGCCGGCATGGCGGGTGGGCGCCGGACGGAGTCCGGGCGTCGTGGCGATATTGAACACGTCTTGCTCTCCTGAACTGGCCCGACGGTTCTGAACGCCGCCGTGACCGCACTCCCGAGCGGCCGCCTGAGGCGATCACGCTCTGTAACAAGCAAGAGCATGTCTGGCGGGTTCCGGTCAAACCTCGCAAGATTCCACCGCCAGGTGGGCGTAGGTTGTGATTTTCCGCCCGCCGGTGTCGGAGCGCGAGCGCCATGCGCTATGTGACGGTCATGCAGACCATGGACCCCCTCTCCTCATCGTCTGGCGCGGCGCGCTCATCCCCGGCCGCCGATAGGAACGCCGACGCGATCCTGGAGGTGCTCCGCGCCGCCCTGCCGCGCCAGGGGCGGGTGCTGGAGATCGCCGCCGGCACGGGCCAGCACGCGGCGCGGTTCGCCGCCGCCCTGCCCGGCCTCGTCTGGACGCCGACGGACGCAAGCGCGGACGCCCTGTCCTCGATCGCAGCGTGGCGCGCCTCGGCGCGGGCCGACAACCTCGCGGCCCCGATTCGTCTGGTTGTGGAGGATCAGGCGAGCTGGCCGGACGGCCCGTTCAGCGCCGTCGTCGCGATCAACCTGATCCATATCAGCCCCTGGGCCGCTACCGAGGCCTTGATGGCGGGGGCCGCCCGGGTGCTCGCGCCGGGCGGGCTGCTTTACCTCTATGGCCCGTATCGGGAGGCGGACGGGCCGCTGGCGGAGTCCAACGCGGCGTTCGACGACTCCTTGAGGGCGCGGGACCCGGCCTGGGGGCTGCGCGATCGTGATGCGGTGATCGAAGCGGCCAAGGCGAACGGGCTGGCCTTCACGCTCAGAAAGGCCATGCCCGCCAATAACCTCAGCCTGCTGTTCCGGAAGGTCTAGCCGATCGCGGCCGCAGCCGTGCCCAGCTGTTCCTCGTCGCGGATCGGGATCACGTCGGCGTTGGAGAACACCACTCCGGGGTAGTCCGACAGGTCCGCCGGGTTCAACTGCATGGCGCGCGCGGCCTGGACCACGCCCTCGCCGAAAGCCAGCACCGGCAGGTTGCGGGCCCGCGCGGCTGCGACCAGTTCCGCCGTTCGGCCCTCGCAGTCCGCATCCGGCGCGCCGCCCGGGATCACCAGCGCGGCGAGGCGCCCCTCGGTGATGTCGCTGACGGTGGCGGTGGGGATCACGCTGATGCCGCCGATCGCCAGGGCGGCGTCACTGGTCGCGATCGGGGCCAGCGAAAGGCCTTCGCCCTGCATCACACGCTCGACGTCGCCCAGCGCCCCGAAGTTCATCGATCGACGCATCGCCAATCCCACGCGAGCGCGGATCGGCCGGCGGCTGAAATGTCCGCGACGTTGATAGTTCTGAGTGTTGGCGGCGCGTTGAGGTTTCAAATCTGCTCCAATGTCTTTTCAGTTGAGGAACCACGCAAAGCTGTTCCGAAAGTCTGCACCACGGAAATGAAACTCGAGGCGCCGCCCGGCGATATAGCGGGGGCGGTCGGCAGGTGCTCACGGGTGCGAGAGGATTATCAACCTAGTCTCACGGAGCGGTCTTTTCAACCGCTGGCGTTGGCTCACGACCTGATGCGGCGTTAGAGAGCGCCATGGCTTTCCAGCGAACCTATGACGGCGACGAACCCCAGCGCATCAACAAGTGGCTGGCTCAGAGCGGCGTCTGCTCAAGGCGCGAGGCCGAGACGCTGATTGCGGAGGGGCTGGTCTCCATCGACGGCGAGGTCGTCGCCGACGCCGGGCGCAAGATCCTCCGGGGCCAGACCCTCACCCTGGCCGACGCGGCGGCGTCGGCCCTCGCCGCCGACACGATCGTGCTGAACAAGCCGGAAGGCTACGTCTCGGGCCAGCCGGAGCCCGGCAAGATTCCGGCAGCGCGTCTGCTGTCCGCCGCCAACGCCGAGGGCGATCTGCAGCCGCCGGGGCGCGACGCGGTCCTGCCGCCGCTCGGGCGGCTGGACGAGGACTCGCGCGGGCTCCTGCTTTTGTCGTCCGACGGCGTGCTGGCCAAGGCGGTGATCGGACCGCAGTCACGCCTGGACAAGGAGTATCGGGTCAGGGTCGCCGGCAAGATCAGCGAATCCCGGATCGGCCGCCTCAGGTTCGGGCTTGCGATGGACGGCAAGCCGCTGAAGCGCGCCATCGTCGAACAGATCGGCGACCAGGACCTGCGCTTCGTCCTCACCGAGGGGCGCAACCGGCAGATCCGCCGCATGGCGGAGATGGTGGGGCTGCGCGTCGTCGACCTGCAGCGCGTCCGCATCGGCCCGCTGGAGCTCGGCGAGCTGCCCGAGGGACGCTGGCGGCGGCTTTCCGATGAGGAGCGACGCCGTCTGATCGAGGCTTCCTAGCCGGGCTTCCTGAAGCGATAGACGAACTGGTCGGTTCGACCGCGAATGGCCGGATCGAAGACGTTGATCGTGTGGTCGTCCTCCGGGTTCCGGACCGCGTCGCTCTGGCCGTCGAAGACGAAGCCCGCCGCCTCGATCTCCTGACGCAGATATGCGCCTTCAATGCGGTGAAGCGTCTGCACCACATCCTTGCCGGCGCCCTCGGCCGCCTCGTGATCGATCACGACATAGAGTCCGCCGGGCTTCAGAGCCTCGAAGACCCGACGGTTCATCTCAGCCACGTCGGTCTGAAAGCCGGCGATGTGGAAGTCGTGATATTCCTGGGCCATGAACACGACGTCGACCGGCTCCGGAAAGCTCATCGCGTCCAGCGGCCCGGTCACCCGCTCCACGTTGCCGTAGGTCTCGGCGAGCGCGTCGGCGTAGGCGTCCTCTCGCGCCGCGGTGCGGGTCGGCACGAAGGCGTAGACCTGCCCTCAGGGCCCACGGCGACGGCGAACAGGCGGGCGAAGAAGCCTTCCTCGGGCCGGATGTCCGCCACCCGATCGCCCGGGCCGATCTCGGCGAAGGCCAGCATTTCGGCGCTGGCTCGCGCCGTGTCGCGCGCTACGTCCTCGGCGGGGCGGCGAGGATCGGCGATCGCCGCCTGGATCGGATCGGCGGACTGCGCCAGCGCCGCGGGCGCGGCGGCGAGCATCAGGGCGGCGAGTGCGGTCACGGCGCGCATGGGCGGTCTCCTCTTTGCCGGCGGACCCTGCGCGCGCGCGTCATCGGGATCAAGCGTCGGCGACGTCCGGCAGCGGCGTCCATTCGTCGCCAGGATCGAGCGGCGCGAACAGGGCGTCGACGGCCGCATCATCGACGGCCTCTACGGAGGCGGGCGACCACCTCGGCGCGTTGTCCTTGTCGACGATCACCGCCCGCACCCCCTCCTGGAAATCGTGGGTGCGCACGACCCGGCCGCCTAGCCGGTACTCCATGACCATGTTGTCGGCGAAGCTCGGCTGGGACCGGCCGAGCCGCAGCTGTCGCAGGGTCACCTTCAGCGACTGCGGCGACTTGGAGCGGAGGATCTCCAGCTGGG
>JBKBUS010000158.1:0-4855 GCA_046290035.1 Brevundimonas sp. | reverse complement strand
CACCGCCGATCCCCGTCGCGACCCGTCCGCGCGCAGGCTGGACCGGGTCGACGCCCTGACGCCCGACATCCTGGCCATGGCGGGCGAGGCCAACGCCGCCGACGGCGTCGGCTCCGGCGGCATGCGCACCAAGCTGGAGGCGGCGCGCATCGCCCGCGCCGCCGGCTGCGCCACCCTGATCCTCGATGGACGGATCGCGGCGCCCCTGACGACCGCCGCGCGGACCGGGGCCGGCACCCTGATCACCGCGCCGGATTCGCCCCTTCAGGCCTATAAGGCCTGGATCGCCGGCAGCGTCTCGCCGGCGGGCGCCCTGTGGCTGGACGCGGGCGCGGCTGACGCCTTGAGGGGCGGCAAGAGCCTTCTCCCCGCCGGCCTCGCCCGGGTGGAAGGCCAGTTCGACAAGGGCGAGAGCGTCGCCCTGCTGGACCCGGCCGGGGTCCGCCTGGGCGTCGGCGTCGCCGCCTACGCCGCCGACGAACTCCGTCGACTGGCGGGTCGCAGGACCGGGGAGATCGAGGCGATCCTCGGCTATCGCGGCCCCGGCGTCGCCGTCCATCGTGACGACATGGTGCTGGAGGCGGGCGCGTGAGCGACCTTGCCGCCGTCATGCTCGCCATGGGCCGGGCCGCCCGCGCCGCCGCCCGGCCGCTGGCCGAGGCCCCGGCCGATCAGCGCACCCTGGCCCTTCGCGAGGCGGCCGACGCGCTTCGCCGTCGCGCCGACGCGGTGCTGGCCGCCAACGCCGAGGACGTCGCGGCCGCCGAGGGCCGAGGCGCGCCCGCCAACATGGTCGACCGGCTGAGGCTCGACCCCGCCCGCATCCACGCCATCGCCGGGGCCATGGAGGCCGTCGCCGCCCAGGACGATCCGCTGGGCGCCGAGACCGCCCGCTGGTCGCCCCCCAACGGTCTGGACATCGCCCGGGTCAGCGTCCCGCTGGGCGTGCTGGCGATCATCTTCGAGAGCCGCCCCAACGTAGCGGCCGACGCCGCCGTCATCTGCCTCCGCTCCGGCAACGCGGCGATCCTCAGGGCCGGTTCGGACAGCCTGAACAGCGCGCTCGCCATCCATGCGGCGGTCGCCGAGGGCCTGCGGGCCGCCGGCCTGCCCGAGACCGCCGTCCAGATGGTCGCCACCCCGGACCGAGACGCCGTCGGCCACATCCTCGGCGGGCTGAACGGCGCGATCGACCTGATCGTCCCGCGCGGCGGCCGGAGCCTGGTCGAGCGGGTCCAGCAGGAGGCCCGCGCGCCGGTGCTGGGCCACCTGGAGGGCGTCTGCCACACCTATCTGCACGCCTCCGCCGACCTGGAGATGGCGCGAAAGGTGGTGCTGAACGCCAAGATGCGGCGGACCTCCATCTGCGGCGCGACCGAAACCCTGTTGGTGGACCGCGCCGGGGCCGAGCGTCTGCTGCCGCCGGTCGCCGAGGATCTGATCGCCGCCGGATGCGAGTTGCGGGGCGACGCCGCCGCTCGCGCCCTCGTCCCGATCATGGCGGAGGCGACCGAGGCCGACTGGCCCGCCGAGTACCTGGCGCCCATCCTGGCGGTGCGCGTCGTCGACGGCGTCGATCAGGCGGTCGAGCACATCGTCCGCCATGGCTCCGGCCATACCGAGGCGATCGTGGCCGAGGACGCCGCCGCCGCGGCCCGCTTCCTGAACCGCGTCGACAGCGCCATCGTCATGTGGAACGCCTCGACCCAGTTCGCCGACGGGGGCGAGTTCGGCTTCGGCGCCGAGATCGGCATCTCGACTTCGCGGCTCCACGCGCGCGGCCCGGTCGGCGCGGCCCAGCTGGTCAGCTACAAGTACGTGGTGCGCGGCCGGGGTCAGGTCCGGCCCTGACGCTCAACCGATCTCCCTGGAGCGCCGGATCGCCGCCTCCACGGCCGCCGCCGCCAGATCGGACACGCCGCCTGAAGCCATCGCGTCCAATCCCGCGCGCGTCACGCCGCCGGGCGACGCCACCCGGTCGATGAGGGCTTCCAGCGGCTCGCCCGTCTCCGCCGTGGCGGCGGCCGACCTCAGGGCGCCCCGCGCCAGCTTGAGCGACGCCTCGAGCGACAACCCCTTCGCCACGCCCGCTTCGGCCAGCGCCAGGACGAACGCCTGCACGAAGGCCGGGGCGCAGCCGGACACCGCCGTCGCCGCGTGCAGGTCCGTCTCGTCCGCCAGCTCGACCAGATCGGCGATCGGCTCGAACAGGGCGCGCCCGACCGCCGCCGCGCCCGCGTCGTCCGCCCACAGGGCCGCGACCCCCTTCGCCTGCGCCACCGCCGTCGTCGGCATCAGCCGGACGACCGCTCGACCGCCGCTGCCTTCCGATGTCGCCGCGGCCGACACGCCGGCCATCACGCTGACCATCACGGCGTCGGACGACAGATGAGGGAGCAGCGGCGCAAGCGCTTCGCACCAGATCGCCGGCTTCACCGCGACGACCACCGCCCCGGCCGCGCCCAGCTGATCCAGGGGCGGGTTCACCCGCGCCCCGCTCGCCCGCGCCATCTCGGAGGCCGGCTTCGGCGAAGGCGTCATGACGATAAGGTTCTCGGCCGGGACCGCGCCGGTCAGAAGCCAGCCCTCGAGGATCGCCGAACCCAGCCGGCCGCAGCCGACGAGAACGACGTCGCGCCCGCTCACGCCGAGCCGACGGTCTCGAACATGCAGGCGTCCAGCGCTTCCTGGGGCTTCTTCGCCCCGCGCACCAGGAAATCGAAGGCCGGATAGAACCGGTCCGCCGCCTGCACGGCCGCGTCGATCATGGTGGCCGCCTGGGCCAGCGTCGGCCGCTCGCCGAGCGGCAGGGCCAGCGAATGGCGATAGACGATCTCACCGTCCTCGCTCATCACCTCGAAATGGCCGAGCCAGTTCCGCTGATTGACCAAGGACACCAACTCATAGGCGGCGGCCCGGCGCGACTTCTTGGCCCTCAGGTCCAGCGCGCAGCTGACCTGGAGGCAATCGCCCTCCGGTCGCCAGGCGAACCACAGCTCGTAGTCCTTCCAGTCCCCGGCCAGCGCGAACGCCAGATCCCCGTCGTTGTTTCGGTCGAACGGCAGGTTCTCCGCCGTCAGGACATGCTCCACCACATCCAGGGGATCGAACGGAACGTCGACCTCGTCGGGTCTCAGAGCATCCATGAAAGCCTCAATGGCCGCGACTCACGGCCTCTGCAGGGACGGTAGGCGTGTTCGCGGATTCGGCTCAACCGGCTGCGTCCTCAGGGGGAGTCTGGCCTGTGGACGTTCCCTTCTGAGGCTTCTTGGCGGCCTTCAGCGTCGTCAGCTCCGCGCGCAGCGCCGCGATTTCGGCCCTGAGGGCGTCGAACTCGTCCCGGCGCACCAGGTCCAGCTCGGCGACCATGCGATCGGCCTGGGCCCGCCAGGCGGCCTTCGCCTCCTCGCCGGCGGCCTGGGCCAGCCCCATCGCGCTGGTGGTCAGCTTGGCGAATTCGTCGAGGAAGGGGTTCTTGGTCTGCATGGCGTCTCGATGGCTCCTGCCCCGACGCGGGTCGCGTCAGGCTCAGGCGAACATGGTGAATGAAAGCCTAACGGTCGATGCCCCGCTTCGTCGCGCGCCGCAAGCGAAGCGGGCGAAAACGACAGGCGACGCGGCCTCCTCGGCTTGCTAAACGCCCGTCAAAGCGACGCTCGTGCTGGAGGTCCCGTGCCGTTTCCCGAGTTCGACCCCGTTCTCATCCAGATCGGCCCCTTCCCCCTGCGCTGGTATGCGCTCGCCTATGTCGCCGGCATCGGCCTGGGCTGGTGGTACGCGGCCCGGCTTATCAAGACGCCGGGCGTCTGGCCCGCCGGCAAGCCGCCGATCACCACGACCCAGCTCGACGACCTGGTGCTCTGGATCGCCGTCGGCATCATCGCCGGCGGCCGGTTGGGATACGCGCTGTTCTACAAGCCGTCGCTGTTCGTGCAGATCTTCGGCGGCCAGTCCTGGGGCGAACGGCTGGAGATTCTGCAGGTCTGGACCGGCGGCATGTCCTTCCACGGCGGATTCATCGGCGTGGCGCTGGCGGTGCTGTGGTTCGCGCGCAAGAACGACGTGCGGCTGCTCTCCATCGCCGACCTCGTCGCGCCGGTCGTGCCGCTGGGGCTGTTCTTCGGGCGGCTGGCGAACTTCATCAACGGCGAGCTGTGGGGCCGCGTCACCGACGTTCCCTGGGCGATCCGTTTCTGCAACGAGCGCATCCTTCAGACCTACGGCTTCTGTCCGGCCGGCAACGAACCCCGCCACCCGAGCCAGCTCTACGAGGCCGGCCTTGAAGGCCTTCTGCTGTTCGTCCTGCTGTGGTTCGGCGTCTGGCGGCTGAAGCTGTTCTCCAAGCCCGGCTTCGTCACCGGCATCTTCCTGCTGGGCTACGGCCTCAGCCGCGCGCTGCTGGAGACCGTGCGCGAACCCGACCTGCACATGCCCGAGGCGCTGCGGAGCGTGATCACCATGGGCATGCTGCTGTCGATCCCGATGATCATCGCCGGGGCCTGGCTGATCCAGCGTGCGCGGAGCCGTCCGCCCGTCGCGGAATGAGCCTGAAGGCGCGACTGGCCCGCGAGATCGCCCTGACCGGGCCGATGACGGTGGCGGATTATGTCACCCGCTGCCTGCACGACCCGGCCGACGGCTACTACGCCACCCGTCCGGAGCTCGGCGCGCGCGGCGACTTCATCACCGCGCCCCTGGTCAGCCAGATGTTCGGCGAGCTGATCGGCCTGTGGGCGGTCGAGACCTGGCGCCGCTTGGGCGCGCCGGACCGGTTCCGGCTGGTCGAGGTGGGCCCGGGCGACGGGACCCTGATGCTGGACCTGCTGCGGGCCGCGCGGGTGGCCTCTGATTTCCT
>JBKBUS010000157.1:0-4887 GCA_046290035.1 Brevundimonas sp. | reverse complement strand
CTACATGCCCCGAAAGGCTGTGACGGCTGAGACCTTCACCCTCGGCTTCGGGCGCGACGTGATGCGGGCGGAGGACATCACGTCGGACGCCTACCTCGCCTATCTGACAGGCCAACTGAAGCCGGCGATCGACGCTCGGTACCGGACCCTGACGGCGCGAGAGGACACCTTCGTCATGGGCTCCAGCATGGGCGGGCTGATCTCCGCCTATGCGATCGCCGAATACCCAGAGGTGTTCGGCGGCGCGGCCTGCATTTCGACCCACTGGCCGGCCGGCGAAGGGGTGGTGATCGACTGGCTGGCGTCGAACCTACCCGATCCAGCGACGCACAGACTATATTTCGACTACGGCACCGCGACGCTGGATGCGCTTTATCCGCCGCTGCAGGCCCGGATGGACGCGGCGATGCGGGCGGCCGGGTGGACGGAGGGCGAGAACTGGGTCACCCGCCGCTTCGAGGGCGCGGAGCATAACGAGGCGGCCTGGGCCGCCCGGGCCGACACTCCGCTGACCTTTCTGCTCGGACTCTAGAGCTGTTCAGCTGTTCGCCCAGCGCCGCAGCAGGGCGCCGATCGCTTTGTCCAGCGACAGCCGTACCTCGGCGTCGCCGCCCCCCGACCATCCGGCCCGGGCCTGTTCCAGGTCCCACAGGATTTCGCGCGCCGCCGGGTCGCGGACCTCGCTCTCGATCCAGCCGACGACGGCGAGCCGGCGTCCCCGGGTGACCGTCGTGACCTCGTGGATCGCACCCGACGGATAAAGGAGCAGATCCCCCGCCGCGAGCCGGAAGTCCGCATCCTGCAGCGGGGACCTAAGGCGCAGCGCTCCGCCCTCGTAGTCGTCCGGCGGCGTGAGAAAGAGGGTGAAGCTGAGGTCCGAACGCAACCGAGCCCCCTCGCCCCCCATCAGGGCGTTATCCACGTGCGCTCCATAACCGCCGTCCACCTCGGTGCGACTGAGCAGAAGCCGGCTCAGGCGACGGGGCCGTGCGGCCAGAGCCACGGTGGGATGGGACAGGATCCGCGACCGGACGAACGCCTCCAGGGCCTGACCCTGCGGGGCGGACAGGTCCGCCTGTGCGTTGCGCTTCACCGCCCGCGCGGCCGGTCCGGCGGTCTCGTGACCCGGCCGCCAGTCGAGCGCCTCGGCCTGCTCCCGGACCCAGTCGAGCGCCGCCGCGTCCAGCACGGCCCCGGCGATCAGCAGCATGCCGCGCTCCTGCGAACCAGTTGCAATCTCATGGAGCGTCCTATAGTCCGGCGGAAACGATGACGCAAAGGGCCCCAAGCCATGTCTACCTTCAAGCGCTGGACCGCACTGGGCGTGGGAGCCGCCCTGATCGCCGGATGTTCGGAACAGGGGCAGCCGACGGAACCGGCCTCCGACACCGCCACGCCCGCCTCGGTCTCCGGCGAAGGTGAAGGGGGCGAGGGCGGCGAATCCGGCGAGGGCGGCGTGGACGTGGCCGCCGCGGCGACCGATCCGGTCGTCTTCCTGTCGGCGCTGGCGCTGGTCGAGGCGCACGTGCGCGCCGCCGAGGCCGCCGCTGTGGCCGGAGAGCGGCAGGCCGCAGCTGAGATGTTCGCCCATCCGGTCTCCGAAGTGCTGGTCGATATCGCCCCGGCCTTCCAGACACTGGGCGTCCCCCCGTTGGACGACCGCCTGATCGCGGCGTCCGGCGCCGTGGCCAACGGCGCGGACGAGGCGACGGTGCGGCGTCACACCCGCGAGATCCTGCAGGCGCTGGACGCCGCCGAGGCGCGGGCGCCCCAGGGCGGCGCGGCGAATCCCGATGTCGCCGCCCGGGTTCTCTCGGACCTGATCGATCGCGCCGCGCTGCAGTACGCCACGGCGCGCGGGAGCGACGCCTATGAGCCTTACCTGGATGGCTATGGGTTCCGGCTGACCGCAGACGCCTGGGCCGAGGAGCACGCCTCCGCCGTCCGTCGCGCCCTGCCCCAGGCCGCCAGCGCCATCGACGCCGCCCTGCCCCGCGTGGCCGCCGCCTATCCGCAGGCGACCCGTCCCACGACTCTCTCGGCCGATCCGGGGGCCCTGTTGGCCGCCTCGTCGGCGGTCAAGCTGGCGCTGTCGAACTGAAGGCGAGTGGTGAGCCCCCTAGGACTCGAACCCAGGACCCACCTGATTAAAAGTCGGATGAGGCGGTGTTATCTTTGCTTTCGATGGTTGCAACGAAGTTGATCAGTAGGCCCGTCACCACGGCATTTCGGCTCCGATGCGTTCTGACCCCACATTCCGAGCTTTGTCGTCGCGCAAGGTGAGCAGCCGCCCGAAAGGCGGAAGCGGCAAGGCTAGGAACGCGAGTTTCCTGCGGTTCGCGTCCACTCGATCTACGCCAGTCGGGCTGCGCCGCCTTTGAAGCCGCTCGAGCCGGGTCAGGGCGGGCGGACCTAAGACTTTCAAGCGTCGAGCCTCGTCGATGGTGTTCGATCGAGCGACCGATGTGGCGGTCGACCTCCATCTCCCAAGTCGTGGCTCCGCGGCGCGTCCTCGCCGCGGAGCGTGGCGGCTCGCTGTCGGCGGGGTCCCCGGTCATGCCGCCTTCCGCAAAGGCACCGAGGGTCGCGGGTCCAGCCAGGCGCGCAGGTGCTTCATGGCCCGGATATCGAGACCGTCGCCCCGGCCGCCGTTCTCGAGATTGTCCATAACCACTTCGACGATCGCCGCCGCTTCGATCGGACTGCGGGGCAGATGCTTGAGGATGCCGATTTCGGCCGCCTCGAATAGATCGAGGGCGTCCGGGTCCTCCGAGCCGCGAAGGGCAAGGTAGGTTTCGAGTGCTTGTTCAAACGTCAGTCGACGGGGCATGTGAGGTCCTCCAGGACCGGGCGGCGGCGATCTCCAGAAGACCGAAGCCGAAGGTAAGAATGAACGCCCCCCAGATCGACAGCCGCACGGTGACCTCGGCGGCCGTCGCCACCTGCCACCCTAGAAGAGGGGTAAGGTGGGTCATTAGAGCGAGAAGCTGGAGGCTCGCGGCGCTGAGCAGCCACCATCGGTCGATGCGGTTGGCCAGGAGGAAGACCCCGATCAAGACGATCAGGTCGACCCCCGTGACGCCCCACCTGACGCCGCCCGCCTCGAAACCGTCGGTCAGAGGCGTGGCGATCGTTCCAGCGAGGATGACCGCGATGGCGATCCTTTCGACCGCATGGCCACGCCAGACCAGGGCGGTCATGAGGGCATAGCCGAGGGCCGCGAGTGCGAGGGACGTCACGCCGCGGCGGCGTCCTCAAAACGACCCGTCGGGCGTTCGGGCTTCTGCTCGAACGGGCCAATTGCGGTCAGCGGCAGTTGCAGGCTTTCGGCGTCGGCCGCGAGCCGATCGTGCGCGAGGATGAGTCGCGAGCGCGTCTGGCTGAGCTGCCCCAGGGCCGAGACGCAGTTGATCAGGGCTTTGTGGCCCGCATGGGCGGCGAGCCCGGCATCGGCACGTTCGGCCGTCATTTCGCGGATGAGTTCGGCGATCGCGGCCATATTGAGGTCGGTTTGACGCTCAGCCGCCTTCAGACGTTCGGCGACGCGACGGACAAAGAGTTGCTGTTCCAAGGTTTCAACCCCCACTTCTAAATGCCGCGCAACCACCACTGATGAACTCCGTCCAGGAGGTTCAGCAGCGCCGGAAGCGCGCCCGCGAACAGAAGCAACCAGACCAAGCCGAGCCCCAGGACGAGACCCGTGCGGTTCAGCCACCCCCTGGGCGGGGGTCGCCACCAGCCGCTTCCGTCACGAGCGCCGGCGGACGAGGGTCCGGCGGTCGCGGCAGGTGGAGCAGGGGCGAAACGGGCCTCCGGGTGGTAGGAGATTGTGCGCGTATCGGCGGTGTAGCCTTCGCGTATCGCGCGCGCCGCACCGGCGCGGCCGCTGACGCCGAGCTTGTTGTAGGCGCGGTGCAAGGCGCTGGTGACGGACCGGATCGGCAGGTTCAGCCGGTCGGCGATGAGCCTGTCCGACAGCCCGTCGATGGCGAGCTGAAGACACTCCGACTCCCGCACGGTCAGTCGAACTGGTTCCATGGGCGGCCCTCCCTGCCCGGGGGCAGATTGGGAGGGATTCGTTAGGTTAACAACGCCGCCTCACAGCATGATCACCTCGACGTCCGCACGGGGCGGTGTGACGTAGAAGGCCATGCGGCCCTGGGAGCGCCGGCGGCGGCAGCAGGGGTGCGGCTCCTCAGGACGAGGTGTCGCCCCCGCTCTGGGGTCACCCGGCCAAGACCGGATCTTGGCCTAAATGTCAGACAGATGCTGAACGACGCTGGGTCAGGGTGCCGCGCGTCCCCAGCGATATGCGACGGCGAATGGAACCGCGAGGGGCTCGAAGTTGCCGCGGAGGGCGATCTCCCGCCGCTGGCTGAACTCAGCACGAAGGCTGGCGTTCAGCGCACGATACTCGGCCGACGCCTCAAGCTCGGCCATCGTTCCCCGTACGATGTCCTGGGACCAGTCGCCCGAGACGGTGACGAGGCTCACGCCCGTAATCACCTTCTGATCGCGGGGCAGGCTGTCCAGGCAGGCGTCCAGCTTCTCGTCGATGAAGCTGCGGCTCAGGTCCATGCGGTGGTAGGTGATGGACGCCGTCTGGGTTAGCTCTGACTGGAGTTTCTGTTTGAGCTTTGCGAGGTGTAGCCGTCGAAACACTGAGCCCCTTGACCGAAGCCGCCGAAGTCCAGGTTGTTGAAGGTCTCGATGTACGCGAGTGGCATTCCGGGCGAGTGGTGAGCCCCCTGGGACTCGAACCCAGGACCCTCTGATTAAAAGTTCCCGGCGCTAGCGGCCCGCGCCCCGGAAACACTGGCGTCCCGGGGGTTGAGCCGGGCGGCCTGAAGCGCCCGGAGGCGCGCGGCGGCGGGTGAAGTCACACGA
>JBKBUS010000156.1:0-4894 GCA_046290035.1 Brevundimonas sp. | reverse complement strand
TACGCCCACAAGCTGTTCGGCGTCTTCCAGCGGCTGCACCGCGCCGAGGAGTTCGGGGGCACTGGCGTCGGTCTCGCGAACGTGCGCCGCATCATCCAGCGCCACGGCGGGCAGGTCCACGCCGAGAGCCAGCCGGATCGGGGTGCCACCTTCTCGTTCACACTGCCCCGCACCGACCCGCTCTGACCGCAGTTTCGAGCTCCACCCTGAGGCCAACGGCACGCCCTTCAACTCCCCCCTGCACGGGTGGACCGTGACGCCAGCGGTCAGCGGCGCAGGAGCGCGCGGCCCAGTGGCGTGAGCCCCCCACCGGTGTCGGTCAGTTGGCGGACGGGAGAACGACCCAGTCCGGCGTCTCGACGGTCCACTTGCCCTTGTCGAGCTTCATCACCTTGGTCGCCTGCATCGGGGCATGACGATCGCCCTCGCCAAAGACGTAGGGCGTGCCGGCGAGTTCATAGGACTTCGGCTGCATCTTCTGCAGGGCCTCGGTCACGCTCTCGCGGGTCACCTCGCCGTTGATGCCGGAGAGGACATCCAGCATCACCGTGGCTGCGAGATAGCCGCCCTGGGAGAAGGCCGTCAGCGGCTTGCCGGCCGCCGTCATGGTGGCGATCCAGTCCTTGTTGGCCGCAGACCCGGTTTCCGTGAAGGGCTCCCACTCGGTGCCGACGTAGACAGGCTGAGTGCTGTCGGCCAGCGCCTTGGCGACTTCCTGGGTGTAGCCGGGGGCAAGGAACAGCCAGTTGATGCCGGTGATCTTCTGCGCGTCCGCAGTCTTCACCCACTGCACCACACCCGGCTCGACCGCATTCTGGATCACCGCATCGCAGCCCGCATCGCGCGCCTTGATGACATAGGGCGTGAGATCCCCCTGGAACGGCAGGGTCATGTCGAGCAGGTGGATCTTCTTGCCCGAGATCTTTTCCCAGGTCTCGATGGCGCCCTTGTAGGCTTCCTGGGTGCCGCCGATGATGATGAAGAAGCCACAGACCTTCTCGGCCTTGAGCTGGTTGGTGGCGTAATAGGCCATCGCCGTCGACAGCGTGTAGGGCCCAACGTTGACCGGGGCGACCGACGGGGCGTTGAAGCAGGCGGCGTCGACGCCGAGGCCCTGCACCGACAGCACGCCCTTGCGCTTGTAGGTGGTGGCGTTGACGGCGCAGTCGAGCAGGCTGCCCGAGCCGACCAGGGCCACCACTTCCTTGTTGTCGATGAGATCGCGCGCGGCCTGGGCCGCCACGGCCGGGTCGGCCTTGTCGTCGGAAATCGTGTACTCGATCTTGCAGCCGTTGAGACCGCCCTTGGCATTGACCGCGTCGAAGACGGCCGCAGCAGCCTCGGGAACCTCGCTGAAGTCGGCCGGGCCGGTGATGGTGGAGACGGCGCCCAGACGGATCACGCCGTCCTTGCAGGTGGGACCGGCTGCCTCGGCAGAGGTCGTTGCGGACAGGCCGGCGAGGCAGGCAAGGGCGACGCCGCCCAGAAGCATCGAAATGGACTTCATGTGATAACCCTCCCAATCGCGTTGATCGCGGTTGATCCAGAAACAGCAGTTCAGGCGGCCTTGTTCCCCGATGCGGCCATCACGCCCCTTGCCGGGTTCTTGATGGCGGCCGCATCCACGTCGGCGAACCGGGCCAGGGTTCGCTCGATCACGTCGCGCGGAATGCCGCGCACGATGAAGACGAGGCGGGTGCCTCGGGTCTGGTCCGGCCAGGCCGGAAGGCGGACGGGCGGATGCAGCACATGCTGCACGCCCTGTACCAGCAGCGGACGGTCGCGGTCGTCGTCCAGTTCGACGAGCCCCTTCATCCGCAACAGGCTCTCGCCCTTGAGCAAGGTCAGATACTCAAGCCAGCGGAAGAAGGCGGGCGACGACAGCGGCTGGTCGATGACGAAGGCATGGGTCTCGATGCCGGCATGTCCGCTGCCGGCAACACCAGCAGGGAGATGATAGCCGCAGCCGGGGCCATGCGCGTGGCCCGGGTCGCCGGCCTGCGGATCGCTGCAGACGAAGCCGGCCGGCGCTGTGGCGGACGCGAACCAGTCGACGGCAGCCCGGCCGAGCGCATCCGGATCGAAGCCCGTGCCGAGGAGACGCGCGGCCGCGACATGCCCCATATCGGCTTCCAGCACCCGCGCGGCCGGGTTGATGAGGCCCAGGGCGATGCGCAGACGCTCCAGCTCGGCGTCGCTCGCCAGGTCCGTCTTGGTGATGACGATGCGCTCGGCAAGGCCGACCTGTTTCACCGCTTCCGGATGGGCGTTGAGGGTGGCGAGGCCGTTGACGGCGTCCACGGCCGTGACAACGCCCTCCACCGCCAGCCGGCCCGACAGCGCGGGGGCAACCAGCAGCGTATGCAGCACGGGCACCGGATCGGCGAGACCCGTGGTCTCGATCAGGATGCGGCTGACGGACGCCAGCTCGCCCGTGTCGCGCCGGGCGAGGATTTCGGTCAGGGTGGTGACGAGATCATCCCGCACGGTGCAGCAGATGCAGCCGTTGTCGAGCAGGGCGAAACGCTCCTCGCTCGTCTCCACCAGCAGGTGGTCAAGGCCGATGGCGCCGAATTCGTTGATGATCGCCAGCGTGCCGTCCAGCGCCGGCTGGCGCAGCAGTCGGTTGAGGAGCGTCGTCTTGCCGGCCCCGAGAAAGCCGGTCAGGACCGTGAGCGGAAGAGGTGCGGCACCGGTCATGCCAGTCCCTCCGCGCCATGCACCAGCCGCCCCTCGAACCAGGTCTGCAGCACCCGGGTCTTGCCGATCGCACCGGCCGGGCAGGTCAGCACGTCCTGATCGAGGACGATGATGTCGGCGGACTTGCCGATCTCCAGCGAGCCGACCACATCGGCGAGACCCATCATGCGGGCGGAGTTGATGGTGAAGATCTCGAGCACGGTGGCGATATCGAGCGCCTGTTCCGGCCACAGGCTCTCGCCCGGGAAATCGCCATGCGGGTTCTGGCGCGTCACCAGCCCCTCGATGCCGGTCCAGGGGTTCGGGTTCGGGATCACCGGCCAGTCGCTGCCGCCGGCCATCAGGGCGCCGGCATCGAGCAAGTCGCGGTTGGGCCAGAAGCGGGTGGCGCGTTCGACGCCCATGGTCTGCTTGTGGCCCTCGAGGAAGGCGGTCGGGAACCAGATGAAGGGCGACAGGTCGGCTCCCATGCCCAGCTCGCGGAAGCGGGAGATGTCAGCGTCCCGGATGTAGCTGGCATGGGCGATGTGATGCGTCAGCCGGGTCGGGCCGTTGAAGGAGCGCACCACGTCCAGCGCATCCAGCGCCATGGTCACGGCCGCATCGCCCGCGCAGTGGATCTTGACCGACAGGCCTAGCTCCTCGCAGCGGCCGATCCAGCGCACCAGTTCCGGTACGGTCGCCAGCGTCGTGCCACGGAAGCAGCAGCCGAAGACCGCATCGGGCGTGTAGGGTTCGTGGAAGGCCGCGGTGCGCGCGCCGGGCACGCCGTCGAGGAAGATCTTGGTGAAGTCGGGCCGCACGTGCCGGCTGCGGAACGTGTCACGCAGGGCAAACAGCTCCTCGCCTGCCACGCCGAACAGGAACGACGGTTCGGTGACCGGCATGGCGCCGCTGGCCCAGGCGGTCAGCAGGCCGCGATCATCCAGTCCCTTCAGCGCCGCCAGCACGGGCTGCATCGCCGCCGCATCGAGGAAGGCCGTCACGCCATGCTGGTTGAGCGTGGCGATGGAATGGGCGACGGCGGCCCGGTCCATATCCTCGGTGTAGTGGCCGCTGGCGACGATGGTGCGCTCAATCAGACCGGCCGCGGCCTCGATCATGATGCCGGTGAGACGGCCGGACGACGGGTCGCGGCCGAAGCTGCCCTGGTCCGGATCGGGGGTGTCCTCGGTGATGCCGGCCAGCCGCAGGGCCGCCGTGTTGACCCAGCGGTTGTGATAGGTGTCGTCGCGCAGCATCACCGGACGGCCAAGGCTGGCCGCGTCCAGCAGGGCGAGGGACTCCTCGCTGTTGAACAGGGCAAGGAGATCGCTGCCCCATTGCGCGCCGATGATCCACTTGCCCTCGGGCGTCGTCTCCGCCGCCGCGAGCACCTGATCCAGAATGGCCTCGCGGCGCAGCGTGTTGCCGAAGCGCAGCTCGAACAGATCCGCCTGCCCCCCCATCATCATGTGCGTGTGGATGTCGACGATGCCGGGCATCGCCAGCCGGCCGCCGAGATCGACGACCCGCGTCTCAGGTCCGATGTGCGGGCGCACGTCCGCGTCGGTGCCCACGGCGATGATCCGGCCATTGCGCACGGCCAGCGCCTCGGCGCTGCTGCGCGCCGGGTCAACCGTGTAGATGCGGCCGTTTGTCAGAACCAGATCGGCGACGGCGTGAACTGCGGACATGGGTGATCCTCCCCCCACTTGAAGATGAAACAGGCCCGGACAAATCCCCGGGGCGGCAGCGGTGCCGCGACTTGGTCTTGATTGTTGAGGGCCAGCGTCAGTGGTGGCCTGGATGGTTTTCGCTTTTGGGGGCCGAGGGTAAGAGACCCCAGCCCAGCGGTATTTGCAGCGCTCGTCCAGCTCAAGGCAGGCTCGACTGACCTGCACGCTGGATCAAGCAAAAGTTCATCCGGCATCAAGGGCCGGATCCGCCGCGTCTCCTCCAGCCGGAAGAGACGCAGCGGGTACATCAGACCGCCCTGTTCTGGGTCGGCGACCGCCCGCCACCATCCGCCACGAGCACGGTGCCCGTGACGAAGGAGGACTGGGCGCTGGCCAGGAACAGGCAGCAGGCCGCGATCTCCTCCGGCTCGGCAATGCGGCCAAGCGCAATCCGGCGGGTGAGCGCGGCAAATTCCTCCTCGCGCGTGGTCCCGGCGGCCCGGGCCGCAAGGTCCATCTCCATCTCGCTCATCGGC
>JBKBUS010000155.1:0-4911 GCA_046290035.1 Brevundimonas sp. | reverse complement strand
GCTTCGGGCAGGTCGCCGTTGCCGGTGGCGACCGTGATCAGATTGACTGGCGAGGCGACGGTCAGCCAGCCGGCCAGCAGCGCCAGCGGGGTCACGGTCAACCAGCGATCACGGTCGGCCACCGGCAAGGCGCGAATGGCCCCGGCGTGCCTCAGCAGCGGGATGAGCAGCACCATCAGCGAGCCTACGATCAGCACGACCGTCATCACCTCCCAGTCGAAGGCGGCGGCGATGATCCACCAACCGATGCCGATCAGCGCCAGGGCGGACGGCCAGCCGAACGCCCGGATCATCTCGCTCTCGCGCGTGTTCGGCAGCACCTGCCGCACCGCATAGATCAGAAGGCCCAGATAGATCAGGCCCCAGATGGCGAAGGCATAGTCGGCGACCTGCAGCGTCTGGTCGCTGTCGGCGGCGAACTCGCCAGCGGACTGGCCCCAGCCGAGCGCGATCTGGCCATAGCTGATGGCCACGGCGAAAAGGGCGGCGGCCAGGACGATAAGGCGACGCAGTCCGTTCCGGGGGGACTCGGACGCGTCCGGCATCAGGGTGTCGGCGGCTTCGGTCATCGGCTCCTCGCATATCGCCAAGCTGGAACTCGCGAGGAGGGCGAGGGTTCAGTCAAGCCACAGGAGATGCGACATGACCGACACCCAAGGCGACACGGACAAGGGCTTCGAGACCGACGACGTCGCCGCCAACCGCGCGATCGAGCAGGGGCTCGGCGTCGGCGCCCGCGAGCTTCAGGCCCAGCGCGATCCGGGCGGCGTGAACACCCCGGATGAGGACATCGAACGCGTCGACGGCCAGCCGGCGGGACCCGAGGACCGGCTCGACGAGAGCCTGGGGGTCCAGGGCGGCCTGGATCAGGACGACGTCAAGCGCGATCGATGAGCCGGCTCACGCGGCCGCGAAAACGCTCTGGAACAGCACCGCCCCGTCCGCCGAGCCCAGCTCGGCCTCGAAGGCGCGATCCGGGTGGGGCATCATGCCCAGCACATTGCCCCGCGCGTTCTGCAGGCCGGCGATATCGTTGACCGAGCCGTTGGGGTTGTCGACGTAGCGGAACACCACCTGCCCCTCGCCCTCGATCCGGGCCAGGGTCTCGGCGTCGGCGAAGTAGTTTCCGTCGCCGTTGCCTTGGGTCATCACCACCTCGCGCTGGCCTTGATAGCCGGCGGTGAAGCGCGTCTGGCCGTTGGCGACCTGAAGCGTGATCGGCTTGCACACGTACTTCAGACCCGAGTTCCGCAGCAGGGCGCCCGGCAGCATCCCGGCCTCGCACAGGATCTGGAAGCCGTTGCAGATGCCGACGACCGCGACGCCGTCGTCGGCGGCCTTCTTCACCGCCTGCATGACCGGCGACTGGGCGGCCATGGCCCCGCAGCGCAGATAGTCGCCGTAGGAGAAGCCGCCCGGCAGGACGATCAGGTCCAAACCCTTCGGCAGCTCGGTCTCCTGGTGCCAGACCATCTCGACCCGCTCACTCGTGGACCGTTCGATGGCGACCTTGCAGTCGCGGTCGCAGTTGGAACCGGGAAAGACGATGACGGCGGCGCTCATGGCGCGGGCCTGTAGCAGGGTTCGGCGGCGAAGTCAGGGCGCCGCGTCAAGCACTGCTGCCCAGCACCACCGCCATGGAGCCGTCGCTCTGCAGGAAGACCGCCTCGGCCTCCTACAGGGACCGGCCGCCCTTGTCGCGCACGGCCTGCAGCACCTCGCTCTCGACCACGCGCTGCGCTTCAACGCGTCGGGCCTGAGCCGTCCTTCGTAGAGCAGCAGCGTGGGCTCGGCGGTGATGTAGCGCCGAAGAAACGGCAGGCGCGCCGTCGTGAAAGCCACGGCGAATTGCAGGAACGCCAAGAGCGCCAGCGCCGTCAGCCCCTCAATCAACGCGATCTGGTCGTCGAGGATGATCGACGACAGGGTCGAGCCGAGCGCGATCGTCACCACAAGGTCGAAGGCGTTCAGCTTGGACAGCGTCCGCTTGCCCGTCGCCCGCAGGATCAGCACCAGCGCCGCATAGGACAGCACGCCGACGAGAAGGATGCGGCCCGGGCCGCTCCATCCCTGGAAGAAGATCTCCTGCATGCGCGGCGAACCGCGTGCGGCCTCGCCCGGTTCCTGCGCTCCGGAAGGTCAGCCCTTGTTCTCGTAAATCCCGGTCAACTGAGCCTTGGCCAGAGTGTGGAAGTGCAGGTTGAAGCCGAACTTGGCGCCGGAATCCTCCGGCGTGACCTCCAGCTTGTCGGTGTCCACCGCGAAGACAGTGAAGATGTAGCGATGAGGACCGTGCCCCGGCGGCGGCGCAGCGCCGCCGAAGCCAGGCTCGCCGAAGTCCGTGCGTCCTTCGACGGCGCCGGCGGGAACTGGGCCGCCCGCAGCGATCTCCGTCACGTCCGCCGGGATGTTCGCCACCGTCCAGTGCCAGAAGCCGCTGCCCGTGGGGGCGTCGGGATCGTAGCAGGTGATGGCGAAGGACTTGGTCCCCTCGGGCGCGCCGGACCATTTCAGGTGCGGGGAGCGGTTGCCGCCGGCGTAGACCTGCGCATCCGGCAGGGTCTCGCCGTCCTTGAAGTCGTCCGAGGTCAGGGTGAAGGCCATCGTGAAACTCCCTGTTGGTCGCCCCTGAACGCGGGCCGAGGCGTGCCGGTTCAGAGCAGCTGCCGGGTCCAGATCACCAGGAACCCGCCGACGCCCATGCCGAGGAACCCGAGCGCCAGACGGTTCAACAGGCCGATATGGCGTGCAGGTTTCGAAGTCTGGCGGGCCGTCACCACCTGGTTGATGCACGACAGGGACAATAGGCCGCTGACGGCCAGGGAGGCGATGACGACGATCAGGGCCTCGGTCGGGATGTCCGCCGCTTCACTCTGCTGGACCGTCAGGACGGCGCCGAGGATGAGAAGGCACAGAGACAGAAGATACTTCGACAGATCGTAGACCAGCAGATCGGGCGCGGTCTCCGACCCGCCCCCCGGCTTCACGAAGGCGTGCTCTTCCATGCCCCAGCCCCTATCCCACCTCGATCCGATAGCTCTCGATCACCGTGTTGGCGAGCAGGGTCTCGCACATCTTCTTCGCCTCGGCGGCGGGGTCCTCGGCGCCGTCGAGGTCGAACTCGATCAGCTTGCCGACGCGGGCGTTGGACACGCCGCCCCAGCCGAGGCCCTTCAGGGCGCCTTCGACGGCCTTGCCCTGCACGTCCAGCACGCCGGGCTTGAGGAAGACCTGGACCTTGACCTTTGTCGAAGTCGCGGGGGCCATCAGTGCAGTCCTCCCTGAATCACGGTCGGCATGTCCTTCATGATGCCCAGGCGACGCGCCACCTCGGCGTAGCTCTCGATGACGTTGCCCAGGTCGCGGCGGAAGCGGTCCTTGTCCAGCTTCTCGCCGGTGGACGAGTCCCAAAGCCGGCAGCTGTCCGGGCTGATCTCGTCGGCCAGGATCACGCGGCTGAAGTCGTTTTCCCAGATGCGGCCGAACTCGATCTTGAAGTCCACGAGCGTGATGCCGACGGCGCCGAACATGCCGGACAGATAGTCATTGACCCGCACGGTCATGGCGAGGATGTCGTCGATCTCCTGGGTGCTCGCCCAGTTGAAGGCCGTGATGTGCTCTTCCGTCACCATCGGATCGTTGAGCTCATCCTTCTTGTAGTAGAACTCGATGATCGAGCGGGGCAGCGGCGTACCTTCCGCCTGACCCAGGCGCGTCGCGAGGCTGCCGGCGACGATGTTGCGGCACACCACCTCCAGCGGGATGATCTCGACCTCACGGATCAGCTGCTCGCGCAGGTTCAGCCGCTTGATGAAGTGGTTGGTGACCCCGATGCTGTTCAGGCGGGTCATGATGAATTCGCTGATCTTGTTGTTCAGCACGCCCTTGCCTTCCAGCGTCGCCTTCTTCTGGGCGTTGAAGGCGGTGGCGTCGTCCTTGAAGTACTGGATCAGCGTGCCGGGCTCGGGACCCTCGTAGAGGATCTTGGCCTTGCCCTCGTAGAGCTTCTTGCGCTTGACGTTCATTCAGGTGGTCCCGACGGGGAGGTCGCGGCCCGAAACAAAAACCGCGCGGGCCATGGGAAGGGTCCACAGCGCGGCGCGGTCCGGAATCGGGCGGCGTCAATGTCTTTCGCTCACATCCTAGCCGAAGGCTGACGGTCGCACAAACTGCTCCTCGGGCGCGACCGTTCGCGTCATGTTGCGTTCATTCCCGCAGCGGCTATAGAGGCGCGCCGGTCCGTCACGGATCGTCCACGGAGCTTGCGACGCGTATGACCACCTTCGACGATCGGGAAAAGGGCTTCGAAGCCAAGTACGCCCTCGATCAGGATCAGGAGTTCAAGGCCGTCGCCCGCCGCAACCGCCTGCTGGGTCTGTGGGCGGCCGAGAAGATGGGGCTGTCCGCCGAAAGCGGCGAGGAATACGCCAAGGCCGTGGTGCGCGCCGACTTCGAACAGCCTGGCGACGACGACGTCTTCCGCAAGCTGGACCAGGATTTCCGAGGCGCGGGCCTGCAGGTGTCGGAGGGCGAGATCCGCTCCAAGATGGACGAACTCGGCTCGATCGCCCGCGATCAGATTCGCTCCGGCGAGTAAGTCCCAGGGTCATGGGCGGGCGCGACCGTCGCCCCCGCCCACGCGCCGGCGTCTCAATGCCCGGGGGTCATCACCCCGTCGATCACGTGGATCACGCCGTTCGAGGCGGCGATGTCGGTGTCCGTGATCCAGAAGGTCTCGCCCTGGCCGTCGGTCAGCCGCAGCCGGCCTCGCCCGGCGTCCGTGGCCGTCAAGCGTCCGCCCTGCACCGTCGTCAGCTGCGCCGAGCCGCCGCCGACCCGCACCGCGGTGGCCAAATCCGAGGCGCTGATCCGGCCGGGGACCACATGGTAAGTCAGGATGCGCGCCAGCTG
>JBKBUS010000154.1:0-4949 GCA_046290035.1 Brevundimonas sp. | reverse complement strand
AGATCGGCAGCGCGCCCTCACGGCCGATGCCGCGCGCCGCGTTCGCGGAGGTGCGGTTGGCCTTGTCGAAACTGGTCTTGTATATGATCCCGACGTCCAGACGATCGCCGATCTCCTTCAGCGCATGCGCCGTCTCCAGCGCGTGCTGGCGACTTTCCAGCTGGCAGGGCCCGGCGATGAAGGCGATGCGGGCGCCGCCCCCGATATGGACGGAACGGCGGGTGTTCAGACTGACGACGGCGTTGGGGGTCACGTTGGACAAGGTCTTCTCGATGATGAAGCGGCGTCGGCGCCGCGCGGCTGCTGCCGTCAGGTGGCCCAGCCGCATTGAGCTTTCAACCTATCATGTCGGAGTGCGCCGTGACCACTGAGCCGCCGGTCATCCTGTGGTTCCGCCGCGACCTGCGGCTCGCCGACAATCCTGCGCTGGAGCATGCCCACGCGACGGGACGGCCGATCTTGCCGGTCTACATCCTCGACGAGACGACCGAAGGCAGGCCGCTCGGCGGCGCATCACGCTGGTGGCTGGACAAGTCGTTGCGCGCCCTGGGCGAGGCGCTGGCCGAGCGGGGGACGAGACTGATCCTGAGGCGCGGCGACGCCGAGACCGAGCTTCGTCGCCTGATTGACCAGACCGGCGCCGATCGTGTGTTTCTGAACCGCCTGTTCGAGCCCGCCGCCTTCGCCCGCGACGCCGACATCGCCCATGCCCTGAAGGCCGAGGGGGTGGAGGTGAAGGGCTACAACGGCGCCTTGCTGTGTCGACCCGGCTCTGTCCGGACTGGCTCAGGCGGACCATACAAGGTGTTCACGCCCTTCTTCCGGGCCCTCATGGCCAACGCCGAAGCACCGCCGCATACGCTGGGACCGCGCCAGTTCCAGTCCGTCCCCGAGGTGGGAAGCGAAGACCTGGACGGCTGGGGTCTGCATCCCACGCGCCCGGACTGGTCCGCGGGTTTCGACTGGACCCCTGGCGAAGAGGGCGCGCGAGAGGCGCTCAAACGCTTCACTTCCGGCCCGCTCGCCGACTACGCCCGTCTCAGGGACCTTCCCGGCAAGGACGGGACCAGTCGCCTGTCGCCGCATCTGCACTGGGGCGAGATCAGCCCCTGGCGCGCGGTCGCGGCCGCCCGTGACGCGGCGTCCAAGGGCGAAGTCAGCGAGGTCCAGGCCGACAAGTTCATCGTCGAGATCGGCTGGCGCGACTTCTCGGCTCACCTGCTGGCGGAGTTTCCGCAGATCACGGACACGGCCTTCCGGCCGGAGTACGACGCCATGCCCTGGCGCAGGGACGCCGCGGCGCTGGAGGCCTGGAAACGGGGGCGGACCGGCTATCCCATCGTCGATGCGGGCATGCGCCAGCTCTGGACGACCGGCTGGATGCACAACCGCGTGCGGATGATCGTCGCCAGCTTCCTGATCAAGCACCTGCTGATCGATTGGCGCGAGGGCGAGGCCTGGTTCTGGGACACGCTGGTCGACGCGGATCAGGCCTCGAACGCCCAGAACTGGCAGTGGGTGGCGGGATCGGGGGCCGACGCCGCGCCCTACTTCCGCATCTTCAACCCGATCACCCAGGGCCAGAAGTTCGACGAGGACGGCCGCTATGTCCGGCGCTGGGTGCCTGAACTGGCCCGGCTCGGCGACCGCTGGCTGCACGCGCCCTGGACCGCGCCGCCCGAGGTGCTGCGCGACGCGGGCGTCCGGCTGGGCCACAGCTATCCCCGTCCGATCGTCGAGCATGACGCCGCGCGGAAGCGCGCGCTGGACGCCCTTAAGTCCATCGACAAGACCAAGGCCGCCGGCGAGCCGGGCCACGCGTGAGGCTCACGCCTCCCGCTTCACCGCGCCCAGCTGTTCGCGGCAGGCCTCCGCCTCGGCCAGCAGGGCGTTGCGCTTATCGGGCCCGAAGCCGTCGAGCGACCGGTACGGCATGGCCAGGCGCGGATTGTCCCGCAGCTGCCCCCGGTTCCGCTCCAGAAAGCCCCAGTACAGCCGGTTGAAGGGACAGGCGCCCTCGCCCGCCCTGGCCTTCACGTCATAGCGGCAACGCCCGCAGTAGTCGCTCATCCGGTTGATGTAGGCTCCGGACGCCGCATAGGGCTTTGACCCCACGATCCCGCCGTCGGCATAGGTGGCCATGCCCCGGGTGTTGGGCATCTCCACCCATTCGTAGGCGTCGGCGTAGACCACCATGTACCAGTCGTCGACCTCGTCCGGATGGACGCCTAGCAGCATCGCCAGGTTGCCCGTCACCATCAGCCGCTGGATGTGGTGAGCATAGGCGTGGGCGCGGGTCTGGGCGACCGCGTCGGCGACGCAGGCCATGTCCGTCTCGCCCGACCAGTAGAACCAAGGCAGGGTCCGGTCGGCGTCAAGGGCGTTGCGGCGGCGGTACTCGGGGACCTTCAGCCAGTAGATCCCGCGCACATACTCGCGCCAGCCCAGGATCTGGCGCACGAACCCCTCGACGGCGTTCAGCGGCGCCCGGCCGGCCTCGTACTCCGCCGCCGCACGCCGGCAGACCTCCAGCGGGTCGAGCAGGCCCAGGTTGATAGAGGTCGACACCATGCCGTGCCACATCCACGGCTGGCCCTTGGCCATCGCGTCCTGCCAGTCGCCGAAGCCGGGCAGGATGTCCTTCAGGAAGGCAGCGAAGACGGCTTCGGCCTCTTCCGCCGTCGTCGGCCAGCCGAACTCCGCCGTATCGCCGAAGTGGTCGGAAAACAGCCGCTCGACGTCCGCGATCGCTCCCCGCGTGACCTCGTCCGGCGGGATCCTCAACCGCCTCGGCGCCTGGAGCCCCTTCGGAGGGCCGTTGCGGTTTTCCTTGTCGAAGTTCCACCGCCCTCCGGCCGGTTCCCTTCCCTCCATCAGCAGGCCCGTCTCACGGCGCATCTCGCGGTAGAAGAACTCCATGCGGAGCTCCTTCTTGCCGGCCGCCCAGCGCCGGAAACGGTCGTGGGCGCAGATGAAGCGGTCATCCTCGCGAATCTCGACCGGGAGGTCGCGGCCCTCCGCAAAAGCGGCCAGCGCCTCGGCCAGGCGCCACTCGCCGCACTCGGTCATGACCACCCGCTCGAACCGGCCGTCCTCCAGCGCGCGGCCCAGCTCGCCGGCGATCTGACCGGTGTTGCCCTCGTCGTCGATGCGGACGTAGCGCACCTCGACGCCCCGCGACCGCAGCCGCGCCGAGAACTTGCGCATGGCGGCGAAGATGAGGGCGATCTTCTGTTTGTGATGCCGGACATAGGTCGCCTCGCCCATGACCTCGGCCATGAGGACGACGTCGACGGCGGGATCGAGGTCGTTCAACGCCGAAAGGCCGTCGGAGAGCTGATCGCCCAGCACCAGTCGGAGCGCGCCGGTCCGCGTGCTAGGCTTCGGCATGACCTCTCCTCTGATCCAGGCTGACGAACTCCTCACCCGACTCGGCGATCCCGGACTGAAGATCGCGGACGCCAGCTGGCATCTGGACGGGACGGACGCCCGCGCCGCCTGGCTGTCCGCGCACATCCCCGGCGCGGTGTTCTTCGACCTTGAGGCCGTGTCGGATCAAGCGAGCGACTTGCCGCACATGATGCCTTCGCCCGAGGCGTTCGGCGCGGCGATGGGGGCGCTGGGTCTGAGCGAAACCGACGAGATCGTGGTCTACGACACCGTGGGCCTGTTCTCGGCGGCGCGCGCCTGGTGGATGCTCCGCAGCTTCGGGGCCGAGAAGGTGCGGGTGCTGGACGGCGGCCTGCCGGCGTGGCGCGCGGCAGGCGGTCGGCTGGACGCCGGCGCGCGGGCGCCCACGCCCGCCGTGTTTCGCGCGCGTCCCCCGACGGACGAGGTGGCCGGGTTCGAGGACGTCCGGACAGCGCTCGGGGCAGGAAGGCCCGTGCTGGACGCGCGCGGCGCGGCCCGCTTCAGGGGTGAGGCCCCCGAGCCGCGGCCGGGCGTGCGTCCCGGGCACATGCCGGGTGCGGCGAACCTGCCTTACGCCTCCCTGTTGCAACCTGACGGCCGAATGAAGTCGCCGGACGATCTTGGCGCCGCTTTCTCCAGCCTGGGGCTGACCGCTGAGCAGACGCCCATCGCCACCTGCGGCTCCGGCGTGACGGCCGCGATCATCGTCCTGGCGCTAGCCGTGCTTGGCCGGGACGCCCGGCTGTATGACGGCAGCTGGGCCGAATGGGGCGCCCGGCCGGACGCCCCCGTCGAAATCGGCTAGGCTAGCTCCGGCGTCGGCTCCGCGACCTCGGGCGGCAGATCCTTCTCGCCGCGCGACACGACCGTGGCGGCGACCAGATCGCCCACGACGTTCAGCGTGGTGCGGCACATGTCCAGGAAACGGTCGACGCCCAGCACTAGGCCGATGCCCTCGGCGGGTACGCCCACCATCACAAGGAACAGCGCCACGACCGGCAGCGACCCCGCCGGCACGCCCGCCGTGCCGATGCCGCCGAGAATGCAGACCAGCATCACGACGATCTGCTGAGTCAGGCTGAGCTCGATGCCGAAGAACTGCGCCAGGAACAGCACCGTCACGCCCTCGAACAGGGCCGTGCCGTTCTGATTCGCCGTCGCGCCGACCGTCAGCACGAAGCGGGCGATGCGGCGGGGCAGGTTCAGCCGCTCCTCCGCCGCCTTGAGCGCGATCGGCAGAGTGGCGTTGGACGAGGCCGTCGTGAAGGCGACGATGAACGGCTCGCGCACGCCCGAGAAGAACGCCAGCGGGTTCCGCCCCGCCAGCACCAGCACCGCCAGCGGGTAGACCACGAACATGTGGATCGCCATCGCCCCCAGGGCGACTGCGGCATATCCCGCCAGCCGGATCAGCAGATCCCAGCCGAACAGCGCCGCCAGGTTGAACATCAGGCAGGCGATGGCGATGGGCGCCAGTTTGATGACGAGGTTGATGAGCTTCATCATCACCTCGAACAGGCCCTGCAGCGTCTCCTGCA
>JBKBUS010000153.1:0-4968 GCA_046290035.1 Brevundimonas sp. | reverse complement strand
CCGCTCCGGCGTCGTCTATTGCGGCAGCCGCGACGGCACCGAGCGGCTGGCCGAGGCCCTGAGGACTGCGGGCGTGCCCGCCATCGCCTACCACGCGGGCATGGAGGCGACCGAGCGCGAGCGGCGGCTGGAACGCTTCCTGGCCGAGGACGCCGCGGTCATGGTGGCGACCATCGCCTTCGGCATGGGGGTCGACAAGCCCGACGTCCGCTTCGTCATCCATGCGGATCCGCCGAGCTCGCTGGAGGCCTACTGGCAGGAGGTCGGGCGCGCCGGGCGCGACGGGGAACCGGCCGAGGCCGTGACCCTGTATGGGCCGTCCGACATCGCCTGGAGCCTGCGTCGCCTGGAGGGGCGGCCGATGGACGAGGCGGTGCGTCTTGTTCAGGCCAGGAAGGCCCGCCAGCTTTTCGCGATGCTGGACGGCGCGACCTGCCGGCCCCAGGCCGTCCGGCGCTACTTCGGCGAGACGGATGCGGACCGCTGCGGCGTTTGCGACCTGTGTTTGGACCCGCCCGCGCGGCGCGACGCCACGGTCGAGGCGCAGAAGGCCCTCGCCGCCGTGCAGCGGTTGGGCGAACGCTTCGGGCGGGGGCGGGTCGTCGACCATCTGCTGGGCCGCACCAAGGATGTTCAGGACTGGGAGGCGGGGCTGTCCACTTGGGGAGTCGGCGCCGACGTCGATCTCGGCGCCTGGCGCGACCTGGTCGACCACCTGCTGTTCGAGGGCTTGCTGGTGGAGGATCCGAACGACGGACGTCCGGTCATCCGCCTGGGCGAGCCGGACGAGGTGCGCGCCGTCTACCGCGGCGAGCGGCGGGTTGAGACGGCCATGCGCCCGGCCGCCGCGCAGGCCCCCGCGCGTCGGCGCCGGCGCGACCCGCTGGACGGCCTGGACGCCGATCTGAAGGGCCGTTTCGAACGTCTGCGCGCCTGGCGCCGGGACCGGGCCGCAGAACAGCATGTGCCGCCCTACGTGATCTTTCAGGACCGCACCCTGTTGGAGATCGCCGCCGCCCAGCCCGGCACGCTCGCCGAACTCGCCCGCGTGCCCGGCGTCGGCCAGACGAAGCTGACGCGCTATGGCGAAGCGGTGCTGGGAGTGCTCGCCGCCTGAATCCTTCGCCCCCGGTGGGAGAAGGGAGTTTCTAGGCCGTCTTCAGCATCCGCTTGCGCTCGACCGACGAGGGGATGCGCAGGGCCTCGCGGTACTTGGCGACCGTGCGCCGGGCGATGTCGATGCCGGCCTCCTTCAGCAGCTCGACGATGCGGTCGTCCGACAGCACGTCCTCGCCCGCCGCTTCGGCCTCGATCATCGACTTGATGCGGTGCCGCACCGCCTCGGCCGAGTGGGTCGCGCCCCCGTCCGAGGACTGGATCGCGGCGGTGAAGAAGAACTTCAGCTCAAACACCCCTCGCGGCGTGGCGACATATTTGTTCGAGGTGACGCGGCTGACGGTCGATTCGTGCATGCCGATCGCCTCGGCCACCGTCTTGAGGTTCAGCGGCCGCAGGAACTCCACGCCGAACGCCAGGAAGGCGTCCTGCTGTCGCACGATCTCGGAGGCGACCTTGAGGATCGTCTTGGCGCGCTGGTCCAGCGACTTGACCAGCCAGTTCGCCTGGGCCGCGCAGTCGGCCACGAACGCCTTTTCGGTGTCGGACCGCGCCGCCCCCGCCACCACCGCGTGATACCGTTTGTCCACCAAAACGCGCGGCAGGGTGTCGGTGTTCAGCTCCACCCGCCAGCCGCCGGCGGGATCCGGCCGAACATGCACGTCCGGGATCAGAGTCTGGGCCGGCTCCCCGCCGAAGCCCGCGCCCGGGCGGGGCGTCAGCGCCTTCAGCTCGGCGATCATGTCGGTCAGATCCTCGGCGTCCACGCCGCAGACCTTGCGAAGCGCGGCGAGGTCCCGGCGCGCCAGCAGCTCCAGATTGTCCACCAGCGCCGCCATCGCTGGATCAAACCGGTTACGCTCGATCAGCTGCAGCTTCAGGCACTCCGGCAGCGAGCGCGCCATGATCCCGGTCGGCTCGAAACCATGGCATACGGCCAGCACCGCCTCAACGCGATCCAGGCCGCAGCCCAGCCGGTCGGCGACCTCGGCCAGTTCGCCGCGCAGGTAACCGCCCTCGTCGACCTGATCGATCAAGGCCAGCGCGATGGCGTGGTCGGCCGTCGACAGCTTCGCCGACGAGGCCTGGGCCTGAAGGTGCTCCCAAAGCGTCAGCTCGCGCCGGTCCGGCCGGTCCCCGTCGAGATCCTCGGGAACGACGCCGCCGCGCCCCACGGCGGACCAGTCCGATAGGCCCGGCTGCGCCGTTTCGTCGGCGCGGTCACTCACGCGCTCGCCGGGGCTGGCCTCGCCGTAGAGATCGTCCGCGCGAGCGTCCATCGCGCCCGCAGCCTCTTCGGCCCCCGCCTCGTCCAGGCTCAGCTCGCGATCGGGCGTCTCAACGGCGGCTTCGGCCTCGCCCTCGACATCCTCGCGGGCGAGCAGCGGATTGCGCTCCAGCTCCTGCTCGACGAAGGCCTCCAGCTCCAGGTTGGACAGCTGCAGCAGCTTGATCGCCTGCTGCAGCTGAGGCGTGACCACCAGCCCCTGGCCCTGCCGGATCTCCAGCCTCTGTCCGAGCACGTCCGCCCCAGCTCCTCGAAGGACTCGGACCAGGTGGCCCGAAACTTGCTCGGACGAGAGTGGCGGGAAGCGGTTAACGCGGGTTGAAGCGGCGCCCCTCTCCTCCCCCCGCTTCGCTGGGGAGGACAGTTCAGCGCCCTACGCCTTCGTCTTGCGCCGCCGCTTCGGCGCGGGGTGAGCGTCCGGATCGTAGAGGTCGCCCAGATAGACGCGGCGCACCTCCGGATCGGCGATGATGTCCTCGGGTGCGCCCTCGAACAGCACCTGGCCGGCGGAGATGATGGCCGCGCGGTCGGTGATCTCCAGCGTCTCGCGGACGTTATGGTCGGTGATCAGGACCCCGATGCCCCGCTCGGCCAGGTAGCGGATCACCTGGCGGATATCGGCGATGGCCAGCGGGTCGATGCCCGCGAAGGGTTCGTCCAGCAGCATGAAGCTGGGCTTGCCCGCCAGCGCCCGGGCGATCTCCACACGCCGCCGCTCCCCGCCCGACAGACCACCCGCAGGCGCCTGCTTCAGGTGCGAGATATGCAGTTCCTCCAGCAGGCGGTCCACCTCGGCCCAGACCTTGTCTTTCGGCGTGTTGAGCTCGGCGACGGCGGCGACGTTCTCCGCCACCGTCATGCCCCGGAAGATGGAGGCCTCCTGCGCCAGATAGCCCAGGCCCATGCGGGCGCGCTGGTACATGGGCTGGGGCGTGATGTCCTCGCCGTCCAGCCAGATGCGGCCGGAGTCCGGAGGGATCAGGCCCGTGATCATGTAGAAGCAGGTCGTCTTGCCCGCGCCGTTGGGGCCCAGCAGGCCCACCACCTCGCCGCGCTGGACGGTTAAGGAGACGTCGCGCACCACCTGACGCGCCCCGAAAGCGCGGGCGATGTGCTCGACGCGCAGCCCCTTGGGGCGGGGCGCCGCGTCGCCGACCGGAGCCGGCTCCGCAGTCGCCGGGGGCGCGCGGTTCAGAAGGGACAGCTCCTTGCGCGGCACGCGTCGGCGCTCAGTTCTGCTCGGGGTAGAAGACGCCCTCGACCCGGCCGTTCGATCCGCCGGTCAGACGCGCGACGCGGCTGTCCACGTCATAGGTGCCGCTGGACCCGTTCAGCACGTTCTGGCCCTGGGTCAGAATGACGTCGCCCGTCACCGTCACCACGCCCTCGGACACGGTGTAGGTCGCCCTGTCCCCGCGCAGCGTTTCCTGCGGCGTCACATAGTAGACCCCGCCCGAGGCCTCCATTCTGGTCACCGTGCCATTGGAAGCCGTCAGCTCGACCGTCTCGGCGCGCAGGCGGTTCTGTCCCTGAAGGATTTCAGCCTCCCCCCGCAGGATCACTCCCGTCGGGGTGTATTCGACCGTGCTGGCGCCGAACATGATCGGCTCGCGGCTGGGCGCGGTCTGCGCGGAGACCGAAGCGGCCACGGCGGATGCGGCGATCACCGCGACGGCGAGAATGGAGGTCAGCTTCGTCATTTCAGTCGCCCGCGACGCTGAGGGTGCCGCGCACCTTCTCTCCGGGCCGCCCGAAGAGTTCGATGCGTTCGCCCTGATCGTGAATGGCATAGGCCGAAGCGCGGATGGTTCCAAGGGGGCCGGTTCCCTCGATGCCCTTGTTCCCGGTCACCACCCCGGTGTCGGTGTCCACCACGGCCTCCGGGCTGGTCAGCCGAAAGCCGGAGTCGGCGTCGACGATCCGCACGTTGGCTCCCAGGGTCACGGTCTTCTTCGCCTGGTCGTAGACGCCCGCATCGGCCGTCAGCTCGGTGACGGCGTCGCCGCCGAGGTTGAGCCGAAGCACCGGTCCGTTCAGACGGAAAAAGCCGCTCTCGGGGTCGCGCACCGCGCCTTCGGCCCCGATCACGAACGAGCGTCCCAGCGCGTCCTGGCCGTGAAAGACGGGATTGTCCAACCGGATCTCACGGCTCTGGCTGGCCTCGCGCTCCACGCCCGAGATGATCGTTCGCAGGACCGTCCAGCTCAGCGCGCCGCCGGCCAGCACGAGGATGGCCACGGGCAGGGCCCGGCGCGCCAGCTGAACCCGCCGGGCGCGCGCGCGAAAGCGTTCTGCGGTCCGGGCGACCCGGGCCTCGTCGGCTTCGGTGCGGCGCTCCAGCTCGTCCATCGTCAGGTGTGCGCGAAGATGTCGATCTCGTCCCAGCCCTCGAGATCCAGCCGCGCTCGCACTGGCAGGAAGTCGAAACAGGCCTGGGCCAGTTCGGCGCGCCCCTCGCGCGCGAGCATCTCGTCCAGCTTCGCCTTCACCGCGTGAAGATAAAGGACGTCGGAGGCGGCGTAGTCGACCTGCGCCTGGGTCAGGGTCGTCGCGCCCCAGTCCGA
>JBKBUS010000152.1:0-5035 GCA_046290035.1 Brevundimonas sp. | reverse complement strand
TCTGAGCGCCGCCAGCCCGCGGCCCGGGCCCGCCGCCTCCCCCACCCCGGCGATGTCTCTCGGGGGCCCGGCTTCCCCGGGCGGGGCGCCCCTGGGGGGGCGCCCGACGCGCGCGGCGCCCTGATCGGCCTGACCCGGGACGCCGGGCCCGCTCATTTCGTCCGCGCCGCGCTCGAAAGCCTGGCCTACCAGACGCGTGACCTGCTGGACGCCTTGAGGCGCGACGGCGCGCCCGAACTGTCGGTGCTGAAGGTCGACGGCGGAGTCACCGCCAACGCCTGGGCCATGCAGTTCGTCGCCGACATCTGCGAGGTCGTGGTCGAACGCCCAGCCTATCAGGAGATGACGGCGCTCGGCGCCGCGCGCCTCGCCGCCTTCGGCGCCGGGCTGATCGACGACCTCGAAGCGCGCGAGGACGCCGCCCCCGCCCGCTGGAGGCCCCGCATGGCTGCGTCCGAACGCGAGCGCCTGCTGAAAGGCTGGCGCGCCGCCGTGGGCGCGGCCATGATCGCGGCCGAGCCGGAGACCGCATGACCCAAGACCCCAGCCTCGACCCGCAGGACGCCTTCTCGGGCACCCGCGAGGTCGATCCCCGCCACGCGCTGGACGCCGAGGCTCTAGACGCCTGGCTGCGCGGCCACGTCGAGGGCTACGCCGGCCCGCTTTCCATCCGGCAGTTCAAGGGCGGCCAGTCCAATCCGACCTATGAGCTGAGCACCCCGACCGCCGCCTATGTGCTGCGCAGAAAGCCGCCCGGAACCCTGCTTGCCAGCGCCCACGCCGTGGACCGGGAGTTCCTGGTCATCTCGGCCCTGCACGCCCAGGGCTTCCCCGTCGCCCGGCCCTTCGCCCTCTGCGAGGACGACGGCGTCATCGGCTCGATGTTCTACGTCATGGCCAAGGTCGACGGCCGGGTCCTATGGGATCTCAAGCTTCCGGGGCTTGAGCCCGCCCAGCGCCGCGCGATCTACGGGGCGCAGGTCCGGACGCTGGCCCAGCTGCACGCCTACGACCCGGCCGCCATCGGCCTTTCGGACTACGGCAAGCCCGGCAACTACTTCGCCCGCCAGGTCGGCCGCTGGTCCAAGCAGTACCGGGCGTCCGAGACCGATCCCATCCCGGCCATGGACCGGCTGATCGACTGGCTGCCCCAGACCCTGCCTCCCGAGGGGCCGGCGCGGGTGGTCCACGGCGACTACCGGCTCGACAACCTGATCCTGGCCCCCGACGCGCCGGAAGTCCGAGCCGTGCTGGACTGGGAGCTGTCGACGCTCGGCGACCCCATGGCGGACTTCTCGTATTTCCTCATCGCCTGGGCCATTCCCGCGACCTTGAGGAACGGCCTGGCCGGCGCGGACCTGGAGGCGCTGGGCATTCCCAGCGTCGAGGAGATGGTCGAACTCTACGCCGGGCTCACCGGCCTGCGTCCCGCCAACCTCGACTGGCTCTACGCCTACAACCTGTTCCGGCTGGCGGCGATCTGCCAGGGCATCGCCGGGCGGGTTCGCGACGGCACCGCGGCCTCCGCCCACGCCCGGCAGATGGCGGGCCAGGCCTTTCCGCTGGCCGAGGGCGCCTGGGCCTTCGCCCGCAAGGCCGGCGCCTGATCTGATCCGTCTGCGGATGGATTGACACACGAGCGCTGCGCAAGCGTCGCCGAACGATGATTGGCGCGCCAGGCCGCGGCGAAGCTAGAGCCGAATCCCGAGCGGCAGGACGTGGGGCTGAACCCGCGCGCCGCGTCGGGGAACCCAAATGAAAGCCTCTCTGTGGATGAGCGCGGCGCTGACGCCGCTTCTCTTCGGCCTCGCCCAGCCCGCCGCGGCCCAGGACGCCGACGACCAGCCGACCCAGGTGTCGGAAATCATCATCACCGGCCAGCCCGTCTTCCGGAACCGCACCGAGGACGTGGCGCCGACCCTCAGCTACGACCTGGAGTACTTCCAACGCTTCGAGCCCCTGACCGTCGGCGACGCCCTGAAGCGTGTGCCGTCGGTGGCCTTCCTTTCGGACGTCCTGGAGTCGGACGGCGTCCGCCTGCGCGGCCTGGACCCGGGCTATACCCAGATCCTGATCAACGGCGAGCGCGTGCCGGGCGCCGGCGTCGATCGCTCCTTCTTCGTGGACCGCATCCCCGCCGAGCTGATCGAGCGGGTCGAGGTGGTGCGCTCCTCCTCGGCCAATCGCTCGGGCGACGCCCTCGCCGGCGCCATCAACATCGTGCTGCGTGACGCCTACACCCTGGACGGCGGCTATGTCCGCGCCGGCGCCATGCGCTTCGATGACGGCGAGTTCCGCTACACCGGCGGCCTCACCTTCGGCGGCGAGGTCGGCCCGGGTCGCCTGCTGTTCGGCGCGAACGTGCAGGACCGCTATAACCCAAAGGAAAAGTTCAGCATCCGCTATGACGAACCGGGCGGGTCGATCGACAACGTCGAGGTCCAGACCGACGTGCGAGACGGCACCGACTATGCGCTGAACGCCGCCTATGAGGTCCCGTTCGCCGGCGGCGAGCTGGCCGTGACCGGCCTGTTCGTGCGCACCGACCGCACGGAGACCGAGAACTCGATCGAGTACGCTGACGGGATCATCGCCGACGCCGAGCTCGAGACGATCAACGACAACGTCAACGACATCGAGACCGACAACTGGTCGCTGGGCGCGCGCCTGGAGCGGGAGTGGGCCTACGGCGAAACGACGCTTCGTATCGGCTACGCCGCCATCACCGACAACCAGTTCGAGTTCGAGGACGAAACCGCGTTCGACCCGTTCCCGACCGTTGACGAGTTCGAGAGCGCGCAGCTCGACACCGAGATCGAGGACACGGAGGTCTCGGCCTCGTTCGCCCATGAAATCGACCTGTCGGACGCGCTGGAGCTGGAGTTCGGCGTGCAGTACGTCGACAAGCAGCGCGACACCCTGATCCTGGAGCGCGAGAGCGACACGCCGGGCGTCTATCCCGATCCGTTCGAGGCCATCGCCGGCGGCGACAATGCGATCGAGGAAACTCGCATCGATCCCTACGTCATGCTCGAAGGCGAAGGCGGCCGCCTGAGCTGGGAGGTCGGCCTGCGCTACGAAACCACCGACGTCACCATCGTCGACGAGACGGCGGACCCGGCCGATCGCGTGTCGGAGACGGATTACGCCGAGCTGCTGCCCTCTGCGAGCCTGCGGTTCGCGCTGAACGAGACGGACCGGCTGATCTTCTCGGCCGCGCGCACCGTGCGCCGCCCGAACTTCAACTTCCTGTCGCCCGCGCTGCTGGAAGAAGAGGTCGGCGACAGCGACTTCATCGGCAACCCGGACCTCGAGCCCGAGACCTCCGTCGGCTTCGACATCGGCTTCGAGCGTCGCCTGGGCCGCCGGGGCGTCGTCGGGATCAACGCCTTCTACCGCGACGTCACCGACCTGATCGAGAACGTGGTGGTCACCGATGCGTCCGGCGCGCCGCTCGAGGGCAGCGAGGGTCCTGGGACCTTCGTCTACTCGGTGGACAATGTGGGCGACGGCGAGGTCTACGGGGTGGAGTTCGACCTCTCGACGCCGCTGGACGTCGTGGGCCTGGAGAACACCGGCGTCTATCTGAACTACTCCTGGCTCGACAGCGCGGTGGAGGATTTCCTCGGCGACCGCCGCTTCAACAGCCAGTCGGACTACATCGTGAGCGCCGGCTTCACCCACGACATCCCGACCTGGGGCGCCGCCTTCGGCGCCAGCTACCGCAAGCAGGGCGACGCCTTTCAGCGGGTTCTGGCCGAGGAGGTCACCACCTCCTACGGCGAGGACCTGGAGGTCTTCATCGAGAAGACCTTCGGCCAGAACGTCGTCGTGCGTCTGACGGGCTCCAACCTGCTCAATGCCTCCAAGGACGAGATCTTCGACAAGTTCGACAATCTCGAAGACCAGATCGACCGCGACTACGACGAGTACGAGCTGGAGACCGAGGAAGCCGGTCCGGTGTGGCAGCTGATCGCCCGCGTCGCCTTCTGATCCCTCGCGACGCCTGAACGTCGGGGCCGGTCCCTTGTCAGGGCCGGCCCTTTCGTTTGGCCCATTTCGGGATGGCGCTGTTCGGCAGGCTCGCGCCCGGGGACGGTCTGGAGTAATCCCGTCCGGCCCGTCCCTTGCAGTTGAGTGGGTCGAGTACGAAAGCGGGACGCGAAGATGTTTCTGGAAGGTCAGGTCGATTGGGTGCTGGTGCTGGCGATCGTGGCCGGAACCAGCCTGGTCGCCGCGATCGTCGCCAGCTGGTACGCGGTCACCCGCGGCGCGCGCCATGTGGACGCCAGCGACGAGCTCCAGGCGGCCCTAAAACGCCACAGCTCCACTATTGCGACCGAAGCTGTCGCAAATGCGGTTCAAACCTAGCTTCATGACCAAGCTCCTTTCCGCTTCCCGGCTGAACGCCTTCCAGGCCTGCCGCCACCAAACCGCGCTGTGGCTGCAAGGCGTCAAGCCGCCTGAACGCGCCGACGACGCTGTCGCCCTGATCCGGGCCAAGGGCTTCGAGCACGAGGCCATCGTGGTTGAACGGCTCCGAGCTCAGTACGGCGAAGTGATCGAGGTCCCTCAAGTTGGATCGCTCGACGATAAGGTCGCCGCGACCCACGCCGCGATGGCGGCGGGCGTACCCGTCATTTACCAGGCCGCGCTGACGAATGGCCGCTGGGTCGGCTACCCGGACTTCCTGGTCCGCACCATCGATGGTCCAGATGGTCGTCCCGCCTATGAACCGGAAGACGCCAAGCTCGCCAGGAAGGCCAAGGCCGAGCACCTGCTGCAGCTTGGCATCTATGCCGAACTGATCGAAGGCGCGACGGGACGCCGGCCGATGTTCGGCGCGATCCATGGAGGCGGGAACGCCGGACCGGAACGTTTCCGGCTTGAAGACACTCGCCACATCACGCGGCGCATGATGGGTCAGTTCGAAACCTTCATCGCGTCGCCGGAAGAGACCCTGCCGGTCAGGAACGGCGCTTGCGGTCAATGCGATTTCTCAGAGCGCTGCACGGCCGAATGGCGCGCGGCGGAC
>JBKBUS010000151.1:0-5038 GCA_046290035.1 Brevundimonas sp. | reverse complement strand
GCCCAGCTGCACGCGCCGCCATCCGCCGAGGGTGAGCGCGGCGGCCACGGGCATGAAGGCGATGGGTCCGAGCGGGCCGGTCAGGCCGCCGGTCATGGCGCAGGCCAACACCGCCGCCGCCGCCCAGGCGAAGAGGGTCTGGCGCCGCCGTTCTTGACCGTGGCCGGGCCGAAGAAGGATCAATCCGATCGCACCGGGGGCCGCGGCGAGGAGCAGGGCGTAGGTCACCACGGGATCGCCGATCAGCCCCGCCGCGCGCAGCGTGAGAGCCAGCAGCGCGCAACCGGCCGCCCAGGCCGCGTGCCAGACCGCCAGGTTCGGCGCCTCTGCGGGCTCTGTCCCGCTCGCGGGCGACGCCGGGGATGCGTTGGTTTCGATCACGCTGTGGGCTGCCGTGGGATGCGACCTGACCCTCGACGCTAGCCGACGGCGCGAGTGAGGGCGAGCCTGCTCCCGTTTCAGGCGACGTATCCGCCGGGGATGGCCTTCACGCCCCTGGGGACGATCCGCCCGATTGTCGTTAAGGCGGGCCGCGCCTATGTCGCCGGAATGGCTCATGACGAGATACAGGCGGCGCTGGACGAGCTGGTCGAGGACTTCGACGTGCTGGACGGCTGGGAGCAGCGGATCGAGTATGTCATCGACCTGGGCAAGGGCCTCCCTCCCCTGCCCGACGAGGATCGGATCGAGGCCAACAAGGTGCGGGGCTGCGCCGCCCAGGTCTGGCTCGCCTCGGATCGGCGTGACGGCCGCCTCTGGTTCCGGGCAGACTCCGACAGCCACCTGTCGAAGGGCAACATCGCCCTTCTGCTGAGGCTTTACTCAGGGCGCCGCCCGGCCGACATCATCGGCTTCGACGCCCGCGCCGCCCTGGATCGGCTGGGTCTGCCCCAGGCGCTCACGGTTCAGCGCGCCAACGGCCTGAACAGCATGGTGCAGCGAATCCGCGCCGAGGCGGCCGCGGAGGCCTGAGGCCTCACCCGATGCCGTAGTGCCGCGCCAGCGCCCGCAGGCCGGCCTTCAACAGCTCCCGTCCCCTGCGGGGGGCGAGGCCGAGCCGGCCCTCCGCGGCGCGCAGCGCGTCTCCCTCCAGACAGACCCTCGCCAGCATCTGCGCCTCCAGCGGCCGCGCCGCGCTCAACGCCGCGGCGACCCGTCGTCGCGCCGCCAGCGCGGCTCCGCCCGGCCCATGGTCGGCGCCCCCGCCCGCGCCCCTTCGGGGCAGGGCGTCCCAGCGCATGGTAAGCGACGCGCCCCTTCGCGCCAGTTCGCCGTCCGCGGTCAGCCGTTCGCCTGCGGCGACCTCGGCGGGATCCAGCATCGGGCGGCCGTCGCGGTCCTTGCGCGCCGCCAGCCAGGCCACCGCCGTCGTCGCGACGTTCACGCGCACGCGGCGCCGCACCCCGTCCGGACCGTCGACCTCGCGCTCGGCCTCGACCACGCCGGGCCGCCCGCCGGGGCTGACCCGCTCGGGAGCGTTGCGGCGCATCCAGCCGCCCCCCGCTCTCACCTTGAGCCCCGGGGCCTCCGCCAGGGCGCGGAACTCGCTTTCTTCGAGCGTCATCACCGTTCGCGCCCGGCGATCCGGACCCAGCCTCAGCGCGTAGCCGCCCTTCGCGCTATCGAGCCAGGCCCCCGGCCGGTCCATCAGCCGCCGGGCGCGTTCAAGCCTCGGTGTCACCGCGACGCCTCCGCGGCGTCCAGCATGACTTGCAGGGCCTCGGTGAGGCGTTCGATGCGGGAGTCGATGTCCGGCAGGTCGCGCTCGTCCTCAACCCTTCGGCACGCCGCGCCGACCGTCACCCGGTTGCGGCCGAAGGCGTGACCCACCCGCTCGAGCGACCAGCCGTAGGCGACATGCGTCAGATACATGGCGGTGCGCCGCGCCTGACGGACGACCGGCTCGCGGCGGCGAACGTCCATGACGGCCTCCGGCGTCAGCCCGCTGGCCAGCGCCGCCAGCTGCACCACCAGCCCGGCCCTGACACGGTCCGCGTCACGCACCGCCGGCCTGTAAACCTCGCCCATCGCCACATCCTCCACACGTCTCAGCGGCTAGGAATATGGTCCTATACCGCGCCGGAATCGGTCGCACGTCCGCAGGCGTCGGAGGAAATTCGGCGGCCTTGACGCGGGGACTCTGGACGCCGATTCGCAAATCACCCTAGATTCGCCGTTAACCTATCTTAAGGCTTTCGCCTATTAACTGGCGAACAAGGTTACCGCTTTCTGCGACAGCGGAGCCACGGCCAAGCTTTGCCTGGAGGGGCATGAATGCGCGTTCTGTTGATTGAAGACGACAGCGCCACCGCGCAGAGCATCGAGCTGATGCTGAAGTCGGAAGGCTTCAACGTCTACACGACCGATTTGGGTGAGGAAGGCGTGGATCTGGGCAAGATCTACGACTACGACCTGATCCTGCTCGACCTTAACCTCCCGGACATGAGCGGCCTCGAGGTTCTGCGCCAGCTGCGCGTCGGCAAGATCAACACGCCGGTGATGATCCTGTCCGGCAGCCACGAGATCGAGACCAAGGTGAAGACCTTCGGCGGCGGCGCCGACGACTATCTCACCAAGCCCTTCCACAAGGACGAGCTGGTCGCCCGCGTCCACGCGGTGGTGCGTCGCTCCAAGGGCCACGCCCAGGCGATCATCCACACCGGCGAGATCGCCGTGAATCTCGACGCCAAGACGGTGGAGGTCGACGGCCACCGGGTGCATCTGACCGGCAAGGAGTATCAGATGCTCGAGCTTCTCTCCCTGCGGAAGGGCACGACCCTGACCAAGGAGATGTTCCTGAACCATCTCTACGGCGGCATGGACGAGCCCGAGCTGAAGATCATCGACGTCTTCATCTGCAAGCTTCGCAAGAAGCTGGCGACCGCCGCCGGCGGCAAGCACTACATCGAGACCGTCTGGGGCCGCGGCTACGTGCTGCGCGACCCGGCCGAAGGCTCCCAGACCGCCGCAGCCTGAGGCTTCGACCCCGAACAAGCGACGCCCGCCGCGCC
Organism: Brevundimonas sp.; assembly: GCA_046290035.1. Taxonomy (GTDB): domain Bacteria; phylum Pseudomonadota; class Alphaproteobacteria; order Caulobacterales; family Caulobacteraceae; genus Brevundimonas. Next base: position 2,027 of record JBKBUS010000151.1, on the reverse strand, counting down.
TCCACGCGGCGGGCGTTTTGTTCGCGCGGACCGCGCCAAACCGCCCCAGGCGGCCGCCGGGTTGATTTTTCCTCGTCTTTGCAAGGACTTAAGCCGCGTCCGCCGCGCCTTGACCTATCCGCCCCTCGCCTATAGGTTCCGCGCCGAATTCAGACCCCCCTCGGAGCCCGCCAGACGGTGGAGGACGAGGCGCTGAGGCCGTCATGTCCCAAGAACCGGAATCGCGCGAAGAGGCGATCGCTCGTCTCAGTCGCAGCGCATCCGAACTGGAGGCGCGGAACCGGCCGAAGTCGTCGCAGACGCTCGCCGCCAGCGCGGTGGTGTCGGAGGCCTACAAGATCATCGCCGAGCTGATCGGCGGCGTGGCGGTGGGCCTGGCGATCGGGTTCGTGATCGATCGGTATCTGCCGACCGATCCGTGGGGACTGATCGGCGGCGTCCTTCTGGGGTTCGCCGTGTCGATCTGGATGGCGCGCCGCACGGCGAACCGTCTGATGGAAAAAGCCAAGGCGGAAGGGATCGAGGCCAAGTCGATCCCTTTCGACGACGAAGACGACGACTGGGAGCGCAAGGCTTAGGCGATGGCCGACCCGATTGAGCAGTTCAAGGTCAAGACCCTGGTCGACCTGCCCGACGTCACCGTGCCCGGTCTGGGCGTGGTCGACCTCGCGTTCACCAACTCGCACCTGGCCATGACCGTGGCCTTCCTCCTGATGGTCGGCTTCATGCACGCCGTGACCTCCCGCGCCCAGGTGGTGCCGGGACGGCTCCAGGCGGCGGGCGAGCAGATGTTCGGCCTGATCGACAACGTCACCGAGTCGATCATCGGCCACGACGGCCGCAAGTACTTCCCCTTCGTGTTCAGCCTGTTCCTGCTGATCCTGGGCATGAACCTGCTGGGCATGTTCCTGTTCTTCACCGCCACCTCGCAGCTGGCGATCACCGCCGCGCTCGGCGCCATGACCATCCTGCTGGTGATCGCGGTGGGCGTGATCAAGAACGGCTTCGGCTTCTTCAAGCTGTTCTGGCCGACCTCGGCGCCGCTGGTGCTGCGCCCGGTCGTGGGCCTGATCGAGTTCCTGTCGTTCCTGCTGCGCCCGGTCACCCTGGCGCTTCGTCTGTTCGGCAACATGCTGGGCGGCCACGTGGCGCTGAAGATCTTCGCCGGCTTCGTGGTCACCTTGGGCGCCGCCGCCTTCGCGGGCGAGGGCCTGGGCCTGTTCGCCCTGCCGATCGCGGCCCTGTCCCTCGGCATGGTCGTCGCTCTGACCGCGCTGGAGTTCCTGGTGGCCTTCCTCCAGGCCTTCGTCTTCGCCGTTCTGGCCAGCATCTATCTCAACGATGTGGTCAACCTGGGCCACGGGCACTAAGCCCAGGACCAGCCTTTCACCCCCAACCCTGAACCTCTGAACTAGGACTAGACAGACATGGAAGCTGAAGCCGCCAAGTACCTCGGCGCCGGCCTCGCCACCCTCGGCATGATCGGCTCGGCCATCGGCGTGGGCAACATCTTCGGGAACTTCCTGAACGGCGCCCTGCGCAACCCCTCGGCCGCCGCCTCGCAGGTCGGCAACCTGTTCGTGGGCGCGGCGCTCGCCGAAGCCCTGGGCATCCTGGCCTTCGTGCTCGGCATCCTGATCCTGAACGCCTAAGCCGAGGCAGGACATCGATCCAAGCGGCGGCGGCCTCCTCCGGGGAGCCGCCGTCTCTTCGTTTTCTTCGCGACGAACGGACCCCATGGCCTCTCCCGCCCCTACCGATCCGCACGGCGAGACCTACGCCTCGACCGAGGCCGCCTCGGGCGGCCTGCCCCAGTTCGACACCACGGTGTGGGCCGGGCAGATCGCCTATCTGCTGATCCTCTTCGTCCTGATGCTGATCCTGGTCAGCAAGGTCTTCGCCCCGCGCATGCGCCGGGTGTGGGACGAGCGCGCCGCCACGATCCGCGGCGCCGTCGAGACCGCTCGGTCCGTTCAGGAGCAAGCCGCCCAACAGGCGGCCGCCGCCAAGGCCGAGGTCGAGGTGGC
>JBKBUS010000414.1:0-1159 GCA_046290035.1 Brevundimonas sp. | reverse complement strand
AGCCGCAGCACGAGCGGTCGTACGTCGCCGAGCGTGGCGCGGGTGCCTGGAGCGACGGAGAGCGGCTGGTGCGTCCTCCGCTGGGGGCCGAGCTGCGCGGCGTCTGGCCGTCGGTGAAGGAGCACGCCCGTTTCCACTTCCCCAAGGATGACGAGGCGCGGACCTACAATGTGCTCCAGAAGATGACCTACGCCTTCATGATCGTGGTCGTCCTGCCGATGATGCTGATCACCGGGCTGTCGATGTCGCCGGGGTTCAACGCGGTCGGGGCCATCCTGCTCGACCTCATGGGCGGCCGGCAGTCGGCGCGGACCCTGCACTTCATCTCAGGCGCGCTGATCGTCGGTTTCATCGTTGTGCACGTCGGCCTGGTGTTCTGGACCGGGTTCTTCAACAACATGCGGGCGATGATCACCGGTTGGTTCGTCATCGAGCCGTCGAGGTCCGGGGATCACAAATGAGGGACGTGACGGACAGAACCAGGCTCAACCGCCGCCGCTGGCTTGCGGGAGCCTTCGCGATCGCCGGATCGGCGCTCGTGGCGGCCTGCGACCGGGTGACGAACAACGCGGTGGTGCAGCAGACCCTGCGGATGGCGCACGGCCTGACCTATCGGGCCCAGCGGCTGATCCTGCCGCGCGAGGCCCTGGCCCCTGAGTATGCGGAGAAGGACATCTCGCCGGACTTCCGGGCGAACGGGTCGGTGAACCCCATGGCGTCGGACTATGTCGCGCTTCGCGACGGCGGCTTCGCGGATTATCGGCTGGAGGTCGGCGGGCTGGTGGAGCGGCCCCTGAGCCTGTCGCTGGCCGACCTGCGGGCGCGCCCGAGCCGCACCCAGATCACCAAGCACGACTGCGTCGAGGGCTGGACTTCGATCGGCAAGTGGACGGGCGCCAAGCTGTCGGCGATCCTCGAGGAGGCCGGCCTCAGACCGGAGGCGAAGTACATCGTCTTCTACTGCTACGACGCTCTGAACCAGCAGGAGGACGGCCCACGCTACTACGAGAGCATCGACCTGGTGGACGCCTTCCACCCCCAGACGATCCTGGCCTACGACATGAACGACCAGGTTCTGCCCGTGCCCCACGGCGCGCCGCTCAGGCTGCGGGTCGAGCGCCAGATCGGCTATAAGCACGCCAAATACATCCGCCGCATC
>JBKBUS010000150.1:0-5052 GCA_046290035.1 Brevundimonas sp. | reverse complement strand
ATGACCTTGGTGGTCGGCCCCCTGACCGCCGCGGTCATGGGCGCGGCGCTGGACGGTCAGGCGGGCGTGGCGTCGGGGGTGAACAACGCGGTGGCGCGAGTGGCCGGACTGGTCGCGGTCGCGTCGCTGGGCGGCGTGCTGAGCCTGGGCTACGCGTTCGGCGGGTCGGCGGCCCCGGTCTCCGACGTCATGAGCGGCGCGGTGACCGACCCGGTCGCGGTCGCCGCCTTCCACGACGGCGTCCGCGCCGTCCTGATCGTCTGCGCCGCCGCAGCGGCCCTGGCGGGGGCGGCGGGATGGTGGGCGCTGAAACCTCAGAGCGCCGAGTAAAGCGCCTCTATCAGCCGCATCGCGCGCGGGTCGCCGATCAGATAGGGGCTCTGGCGCGTCATCACATAGGCGGCGGAGACCCGCCTGGAAGCGTCGGCGAAGGCGCAGGAGCCGCCCCAACCGTAGTGGCCGACGGCGTCCGGGTTCGGCCCCAGCACGTTCAGCCGCTTGTTGCGCATGAACCCCGCGCCCCAGCTGATGTCGAAGGGCAGCACCTTGTCGCGGCCCCACACCCGCTCCCGGGTCGCCTGGGCGACGACCGAGGGCGACAGGATCGCGCGCCCATCAAGCGTTCCGCCGGTCGCCAGGATCGACATGATCCGCGCCAGCGCCGGGGCCGTGCCATGCAGGTTCGCCGACGGGATTTCCGCCATGCGCCATTCGGCCGAGCCGCGCCCGCCGGGCGCCGAGCCCTTGTCCAGAAAGGCGGCGCGCTTGACCGCGTCGATCTCCCCGAGGTCGGGGGGCGCGGAGGGCTTCTTCAGCTGCGCCACCCGGCCGTGTTCGCTCTCAGGCAGGCCGATCCAAAGGTCCAGACCGAACGGCTCGGCGAAGTCCTGGCGCAGCGCCTGACCCATGGTGCGGCCGTCGGCGCGGCGGAACACTTCGTTGGCCAGGAACCCGACCGTGATCGGATGATAGCCCGAGCCCGTGCCCGGCTCCCACATCGGCGCCTGGGCCGCCAGCCGGTCCAGAACGGCCTGCGGATCGAACCAGATGGACGGATCGACCGTCTCCGAGAAGCCCGGCAGGCCCGACTGGTGCGATAGCAGCTGACCGACGGTGATCTGGTGCTTGCCCGCCTGGCCGAAGGCGGGCCACAGGTCGGCGACCTTCTCCTCATAGGCCAGCTTGCCGCGCTCCACGGCGTGCGCGATCAGGAGCGCCATCACCGCCTTCCCGGTCGAGAAGACGGGCGTCAGGGTGTCGGGACCGTAAGGGGCCGTGCGCGCCGCGTCGGCGAACCCGCCCATCAGGTCGATCGCCACCTCGCCGTCGATCGACACCGCGAAGCGCGCGGCCTGTTCGTTCAGGCCCTCCGGGGCGTCGCTGAAGTTGGCGGCGAAGGCGTCCCTCACCGCGGCGAACCGCTCGGGACAGGTTCCGTGGATCTCGGTCATGATCATCGTTCCGGGGAGGCCGTGGAGGCGAGATAGGCCATCACGCCGTCGGCGGCCACCACGCCGGAGGCGAAACAGGCCTGCAGCAGATAGCCGCCGGTCGGCGCCTCCCAATCCAGCATCTCGCCGGCCACGAACACGCCGGGCAGCGGGGTGAGCATCAGCCCGTCGTCGATCTGGTCCAGCGCCACGCCGCCGGCGGAGGAGATGGCGCGGTCCAGTCCCTGAACGCCGGCGATAACGAGTTCAAGCGATTTAATCCGTTGGCTGAGCGATTGAGGGTCCGAAGGCGGCGCGCCCGCCTCGCGCAGCAGGGCGACGGCGGCGCCGGACAGGCCGGCCGCCTTGCGCAGGCGGTTCGACAGGCTGTCGCGCGTCGCCGTCCTCGCCAGCCTATCTGCGAGTCGGGCCGTCTGGACATCCGGCTTGAGGTCCAGGGTCAACCGGCGCGCGCCCCTGAGCTCTGTCGACAGCGCGTAGACCACGCCGCCTTCGAGGCCGTAGCGGGTCACGACCGCCTCACCGCGCGCAGTTCGTCCGTTTACGGACAGTTGAATGTTCTTCAGCGGGGCGCCCGCCCAACGCTCGATCAGCGGCTCGGTCCAGTCGATGTTCACGCCCATGTTCGAAGGGGCGAAGCGTTCGACCCGGACTCCGTGCGCGGCGAGCACGGACGCCCACCCGCCGTCCGAGCCGAGACGGGGCCAGCTGGCGCCGCCCAGCGCCAGCACGACAGCGTCGGGCGCGACCGCTTCCGGACCGTTCGGCCCGTCGATCACCAGGTCCCGCCCGCTGAGGCCGGTCCAGCGACGCCGCGTCTCCACCCTGACGCCCATCGACTCGAGGCGCGCCAGCCAGGCGCGCAGGAGGGGCGAGGCCTTCATCGCTTCGGGAAACACCCGGCCCGAGGCGCCCACGAAGGTCGGCTGGCCCAGAGCCTGGGCCCAGGCGATCAGGTCCCCGGGACCAAACCGCGCCAGCCATCGCTCGACCCTCGGTCGCGCCGCTCCATAGCGTCCTCCAAACCGCTCCAGCGGCTCGGAATGCGTCAGGTTCAGCCCGCCCCGACCCGCCATCAGGAACTTGCGCGCCGGCGACGGCATGGCCTCGAACACGCGAACGCGAAGACCTGAGCCCGCCAGCCGCTCGGCGGCCATCAGACCGGCGGGACCGGCGCCGATCACGGCGACGAGGGGCGGGGCGGACATGGCCTGCGTCTAGAAGCCGCTCGCGCGCTTGGCCAGAGGCGGGAGCGCATGGAGCCCCCGCGACGTTGTGCAGGCGAGAGGAGGCCCCCCATGGCCCGACTGGATCGAGACGCGCACGAGCTTCAGGTGTTGAACGCCCTCATCGCCGCGACGATGGACAGCGCCGACGCCTATGGCGAGGCGGCGCGCGAGGCGGAGAATCCCCAGCTGCGCGGCCTGTTCGAACAGCGCGGCTTCGAGCGGCGCCAGGTGGCGGCGGGCCTCCGGCTCGCGGTGCGTCGCCTGGGCGGCCGCCCCCAGCCCGACGGCTCCTTGCTGGGGAAGGCGCGGCGCGCCTGGATGGACGTGCGCCACGCCCTTCTGAGACAGGACCGGGTCACGGTCTATGAGGTCGAGGCGGCGGAGGATGCGGTCAAGGACCGGTTCGAGCGGGCGCTGGCGGACACCGGACTGTCGCCCACCGCGCGCGAGGTCATCGAGCGGAACTATGCGCCCGTGCGGCGCGCGCACGACGAGATGCGCGCGCTGAAGCATCGCATGAAGGCGGCCGGCACGGACGCGGTCCCGCCCCTGTCGGGGGCGGGACCACCCTGACTCAGTCCTCGGCGGACGGAGTCTCGGCGGCGCCGGTTTCCGGGACCAGGGCTTCCTTGCGCTGGGTCTGGCGTTCGGCGATGCGGGCCGACTTGCCGCGACGATCGCGCAGGTAATACAGCTTGGCGCGACGAACGACGCCGCGGCGCTTCACCTCGATCGACTCGATGTTCGGCGACAGGATCGGGAACTTCCGCTCCACGCCCTCGCCGAACGAGATCTTGCGGACCGTGAAGGTCTCGTTCACGCCGCCGCCGTCACGGGCGATGCAGACGCCCTCGAAGGCCTGGACGCGCTCGCGCTCGCCTTCCTTGATCTTGACGTTGACGCGGAGCGTGTCGCCCGGCTGGAACTCCGGGATCGTGCGATCCCCCAGGACGCGGGCCTTTTCTTCGGCAGCGAGCTGCTGAACGATATTCATCTGTCTTCTCCTCGGGCTTTGCCGCCCCTTGCCTGTAAGTTGGCGGAATAGGTCGCCCAGAGGTCCGGACGCCGCTCCCGCGTGGTCGTCTCCCGCTGTTCCTGGCGCCATCTGGCGACCTTCTGATGGTCGCCCGACAGCAGGACCTCGGGGATGTCGAGCCCCTCGAACGTCCGCGGTCGCGTGTACTGCGGATGCTCCAGAAGCCCGTCCTCGAAGCTTTCGGATGACAGGCTTTCGGCCTGACCAAGCACTCCGGGGATCAGTCGTACGCACGCCTCGATCACCACCATCGCCGCCGCCTCGCCCCCGGCGAGAACCGCGTCGCCGACGGCGACCTCCTCGAACCCCCGGGCGTCGAGCACCCGCTGGTCCACCCCCTCGAACCGGCCGCAGAGGACGACGACGCCGTCCGCCTGAGACCACTCCTTCACGCGCGCCTGGGTCAGGGGCCGACCCCGTGCGCTCATGTACAAAAGCGGCCGCCGCGACCCTGTCAGGCTGTCGAGAGCCCGGGCCACCACGTCCGCTTTCAGCACCTGTCCCGGTCCGCCGCCCGCAGGGGCGTCGTCCAGGAAGCCGCGCTTATCGTCGGAAAAGCCCCGGATGTCCACAGTTTCGAGCGCCCACAGGCCGCGCTCGCGCCAGGCCGTGCCGATCAGGCTGACGCCGAGCGGCCCGGGAAAGGCCTCGGGGAACATGGTCAGGACGGTCGCGGTGAACGGCATGGCCGCGCGCGATAGCCCCAAACGGCTCAGAGAGCCAGATCGACCGCCACCGGCGCGTGGTCGCTGGGGCGCTCCCAGGCCCGCACGTCCTCGTGGATCATGGCCGAGCCGGGCGCGACGGCGGGGGTCAGGCCGGGCGACGTCCAGATGTGGTCGAGCCTCAGGCCCCGCGCGCTCTTTCTGAAGTCGGCGGCGCGATAGCTCCACCAGCTGGCCAGCTTCTGCGGGTCGGGGAAGGCGTCGCGCACCACGTCGGCGAACCCGCCGACGGCCTGCAACCGGTTCAGCGTCTCCACCTCGATCGGCGTGTGACTGACGATCCTGGACATGTAGCGGTGGTTCCAGACGTCGAACTCGCCCGGCGCGATGTTCAGGTCGCCGGTGATCAGCAGGGGCGCGGAGCGGTCCCGCCGCGCCACCTCGGCGGTCAGGCGCTCATAGAAGTCCAGCTTGTGGTCGAACTTGAGATTGAGCGCGCGGTCCGGCACATCGCCGCCCGCGGGGACATAGAAGTTCTGGATCTCCACCCCCGCCACGACCGCGGAAACGCAGCGGGCGTGCCCCTCGCGGCAGACCTCCAGCTTTGGTGCGTCCAGGATCGGCAGGCGGCTGGCGATCGCGACGCCGTGCCAGCCCTTCTGGCCCGCGAC
>JBKBUS010000149.1:0-5058 GCA_046290035.1 Brevundimonas sp. | reverse complement strand
AGAACGACAACATCGTCTACATCGGCGACCTGATCCAGAAGACCGAGGGCGAGATGCTTCGCACCCCGAACTTCGGCCGCAAGTCGCTGAACGAGATCAAGGAAGTGCTGGCGACCATGGGCCTCAGCCTCGGCATGGACGTGCCGAACTGGCCGCCGGAGAACATCGAAGACCTCGCCAAGAAGTTCGAAGACCAGATCTGAGTTCAACCCCTCCGCCCAGCGTCCTTCGGGTTCGCGGCAGGGGCGGTTAGAATGAGAGAGGCCCCAGGTCCGGCAAGTCCGGAAACCAGGGTTGAGTAGGAGAGACCCCGATGCGCCACGGCGCCGCCCATCGCAAGCTCGGCCGCACGGTCAGCCATCGCCAGGCCATGTTCGCCAACATGGCGGCCAGCCTGATCAAGCATGAGCAGATCACCACGACCCTGCCCAAGGCGAAGGAGCTGCGGCCCTTCGTGGAGAAGCTGGTCACGCTCGCCAAGCGCGGCGATCTGCACGCCCGTCGTCAGGCCATCAGCGCCGTCCGCGACGTGCCGCAGGTCGGCAAGCTGTTCGAGACGCTGGGGCCGCGCTACGCCGAGCGCAACGGCGGGTACATCCGCATCATGAAGGCGGGCTTCCGCCGTGGCGACAACGCTCCGATGGCGGTGATCGAGTTCGTCGACCGCGACGTCTCGGCCAAGGGCCAGGACTCGGGCCCGGTGCAGGACGCGGGCTTCGACGCCGACGACGCGGCCTGATCCGTCGCCTCGGCCACGGGCCGAGATCCGAGATGCAAGGGCGGCTGGAGCGATCCAGCCGCCCTTTCTTTATGGCGAGGTCGACCATGCTCAGGACCATGGCTTGCGCTTCTGGCGCCTTGATCCCGTCGCTTCTGACGGCCTGTACGCCCGCCCTCATGACGCGCGAGAGCCCCGGGGGCCCCGGCCTTCGCGCCGCCCTCGAGGATACGCCTTCGATCCGGCGAACCCTGATCGAAGGAATCACCCGCGATGGCAGGACGGTCAGCCTTCGCGGCAGCCGGGTGCGGGACGAACACATCTGCGCGCCTGGACCGTCGCCCCCGTGTGTGCGGCTCTCCGACTTCACCGGGGTGACGGTTCAGGAACAGCGGATGTCGGACGAGGTGGGACCGGTCGGTGTGGCGGCCGCGGCGGTCGCCGGGCTGCTTTTCTTTCCCGCCCTTATCGCCGGCCCTTCCGATGCAGAGGATTCGGCCACGCCGCGCGACGATTGATCATTCCTTCGACAGATCCTGTCGCTGGAACAGGACGAGGGCGGCGGCGAGGGGGAGGACGGTCCAGCCGACCAGACTTGTCCAGGCCTTGGCCGCCAGCGTCCCCTGTCCGGTGAGGGTGACGGCGTTGGGGTCGAGGAACCCCTGAAGCAGGCTCATGGCGTGGCCGGGGCTGGCCAGGACGGTCAGCCAGCTGTCCGGCGTCTGGCCCATCATCCCGAGCACGTTGGGCGCGAAGAACTGCGCCACGCCCACGGCCAGCGGCACGAACAGCGCCGCCAGCAGGGAGCGGGTGAAGATCGCCGCGAGCAGACTCAGCATCAGGAACTGAGCCGCCCGCAGAAAGGCCAGGCCCCAGAGCCCGAAGAGGGCCGCGAGCTGATCCCCGTCCAGCGAGAAGGTCAGGGACCGCTCGAACACGAACCCGCGCACCGCTTCGGACATCAGGCTGGCGAGGGCGAGGACCGCCATGGCGGTCACCGACAGGGCCGTGACGACCAGCACCTTGCCGATGATCAGCTCGACCCGCCCGCTGCGGGGGCGGAGCAGGCGCCAGGTCTCCCAGCGGTAATCGCCCGCATAGACCGTCGCCGCGCCGATCAACACGAACAGCAGCAGACCCGGACCCGCCAGTTCGGCGGCGTTCGCCAGCAGAGATTCGCCCAGGTTCAGCGGACCCTCCGCCAGCATGGCGGTGAGCTCCGGCGGCGCATCCGTCTCGGCCGCGAGCCGCTCGGTGTTGGCCTTCACGACGTAGGAGGCGATGACCCCGAACACGAGGGTCAGGATCGGCAGGAACAGCACGCTCCAGAACCAGGTGGTGCGGCTGTGGATCAGGCGGAACGCCTCGGCGCGGGTCGCGTCAGCCCACATGGGACACCCCCTGGATCGGTTCTGGCGCGCGTTCCACGCCGGTTTCCGTGAAGAAGACGCCCTCCAGGTCGGCGCCGACCCAGCGCGCCTCGGTGATCTCGACCTGGGCCTCGACCAGGGCCCGGATCAGGGCCGGGGCCTCGTCGCGCGGAATGTCGGCGAGCACGGCGTCGCCCTCCAACACGCCCTTGGGCCCGAGGCGGTCGAGGATGCGGGCGATGGGCGTGGCCTGGAGCCGCAGCCGCTCACCGACCGACGTCAGCTCGGTCACCGCGCCCTCGCGCACGAGCCGGCCCTTGTTCAGGATCGCTACCCGGTCGCAGACTCGTTGAACCTCGAGCAGCTGGTGGCTGGCCAGCACCACGGTCACGCCGTCGTCGGCGGCCAGCGACCGGATCAGGGCGCGCATCTCCTGGATGCCGGGCGGGTCCATGCCGCTGGTCGGTTCGTCCAGGATGACGAGGTCCGGACGGTGCAGCAGGGCGGCGGCGACGCCCAGCCGCTGCATCATGCCCACGGAGAAGCCGCGCACCCGCCGGTCCGCCGCCGCGCTGAGGCCGACGCGATCCAGCCAGCGGGCGATCTCCGCCGAGTCCGGCGCGATCCCTTGCGCCCGGGCGAGCCAGCCCAGCACCTGGCGCGCGGTCAGGAAGGGCGGAAACCGGGGCGTTTCGATCATCGAACCGGTGCGGCGCAGCGTCCCGGCGGCGTCGACGGCGCCGCCCAGGACCGTCGCCTGACCCTCCGTCGGCCGGATCAGGCCCAGCAGGATGCGGAACAGGGTCGACTTGCCCGCCCCGTTGGGTCCGAGCACGCCATAGATGCCGCCCCGGGGAATCGACAGGTCCAGGCCGTCCAGCGCCCGGACGTCGCCGTAGGCCTTGGTCAGCCCTCGCGTTTCGATCACCGCCGTCATGCCGCCCCTCCGCTGAAGCGCCATCGGGCAGGGTTTCGGCCCCCCCGGTCAAGAGGCGCGGCCATTAAGGATCGGCAATGCTGCGGGCGGGGGATTTCCCGTCCCAGCCTTGAACCGGCCCCAAAGGATCGCAGATATGCGGACATGCTCATCAAGCCCGAGGTCGTGTCGTCGATGAAGACCAGCTCCATCGCTCTCCTGGCCGCGCTCTCGGTCGCCGCCTGCGGCCAGGCCGGACAGTCCAACGCCCAGGACGGGGTGTTCGCAGAGAGCGAGCGGGTGGCCCCGTCGGACGCCGCCTCGATGAAGGCCAGCTTCGCGCCCGTGGTGCGCGAGGCGGCCCCAGCGGTCGTCAACATCGCGGCCAGGGGCGTGCAGCGGTTCCGCGACCCGTTCTGGGGCATTCCCGGCCAGCGCCAAACCGGCTCGGTCGGCTCCGGCGTGATCGTGCGGCCCACCGGCGTGGTGGTGACCAACAACCACGTCATCGAGGGCATGAGCGAGATCCGCGTCACCCTGAACGACCGGCGCGAGTTTCCGGCGCGCGTGGTGCTGGCCGACGCGCGCTCGGACATCGCGGTGCTGCAACTCGAGGGCGTCGACGAGGCCCTGCCGACGCTGCGGATCGACGATCAGGAGCAGCAGCAGGTCGGCGACCTGGTGCTGGCCATCGGCAACCCCTTCGGCGTGGGCCAGACGGTGACCAACGGCATCATCTCGGCCCTCAACCGGACCGAGACGGGCATCTCGGACTCTGGGTCCTTCATCCAGACCGACGCCGCCATCAATCCCGGCAACTCCGGCGGGGCGCTGGTGGACATGGACGGCGATCTGATCGGGATCAACACGGCGATCTTCTCCCGCACCGGGACCTCGTCGGGGGTGGGCTTCGCGGTCCCCGCCACCATGGTGAGGCAGGTGGTCGACTCCGCCGTCGGCGGGGCGTCCGCGGTGATCCGGCCCTGGCTGGGCGTGCAGGGAGAGACCGTGTCGGCCGAGGTGGCCCGCAGCCTCGGCCTGGAGCGGCCGCAGGGGCTGGTGGTGACCAATGTCTACGACGGCGGCCCGGGCGACCGGGCCGGCATCCAGCAGGGCGACATCATCACCGCCGTCGACGGCGCCGAGGTCAACGACCAGGGCGGCCTGAACTTCCGCGTCGGCACCCAGGAGCCGGGCTCGAGCGTGCAGGTGACGCTGCTGCGCGACGGCGAGCCGCGCACGGTGCGGGCGCGGGTGGAGCGGCTTCCGGGCAATGCCGACGTGGAAGCGGCGACGACCATCGGGCGCGGGGTGCTGAGCGGCGCCAGGGTTCTGGCCCTCAATCCGGCGCTGGCGGACAGCCTGGGCGGCAATCCGTTCGCATCCGGCGTCATCATCGCGGGGGTGGAGCGCGGCAGCTACGCCCAGCGCACGGGACTGCGCTCCGGCGACGTGATCCTGTCGATCAACGGCCGCACCGTGACCAGCGCCGCCCAGCTCTCCGCCATCCCGCCCGGAACCGAACTCGTGATCGAGCGCGGCGGCCGGCGCATCACCGGGGTGGTGCGCTAGCTCTTCGCGGGGGCTCCGATGGACCAGCTGTGGCCGAAGGGATCCTTCAGCCGGCCGTAGCGGTCGCCCCAGAACATGTCGGCGAGAGGAACCTCCGGCACCGCGCCGGCGACGAGCGCCCGGTTCCACCACTCGTCGGCGTCGTCCACCTGAAGATGCAGGGTGACCGCGGTCGGCCTCACGTCCGGCGCCTGGCCGTACTCGGGGAATTCGTCCGACAGGAACACGAGCGTCCCGTTGATGCTGAGTCGCGCGTGCAGCAGCCGCTCGCCGTCGTCCGCCAGCCGCCGGAACAGCTCTTCGGCCCCGAAGGCGGCGCGATAGAACTCCACCGCCGCCTGCCCCCCTCGCGAAGGAATGGTCAGATAGGGAATGAGGCCCAAGGGGGTCGGCGGCGTCGTCTCGGTCATGGTCCGATAATGGGGCCGGTCCCCGAGGACCGCCAGTGGGGCGCGACCGCCGAAACGACGTTGCGCCCGACC
>JBKBUS010000148.1:0-5075 GCA_046290035.1 Brevundimonas sp. | reverse complement strand
GCCGCTGAACCCGGAAGAACTGGCCACGCTGAACGGCCGCCAAGGCCAGTCGACCGTCCAGGTGCTGAGCGAACAGGACCTCGTGGCCGTGAACAACGGCAACACCATCTCCGCCGACCGCGTGTCGTCGGGGCCCATCTCCATCGGGCCGTCCGCGTTCGACGGTTTCGCCGGAGTCGGCAACTTCGTGATCAACAGCGGCCACAACAACAATCTTCAGGGCGCGATCACGATCAACATCGTGCAGCCGTGATGCGCTCGGCAGCCATCCTCGCCTGCGCCCTCGCCGCCACGCCCGCGGCGGCCCAGATTCCGGCGCCCGTCGGCGGGGGCTGGGGCGCGGTCCAGGTGACGAGCTACCGCGACATCCCCTTCCGGTCGGTCGTGCGCCAGCAGTTCGACTTCTCGTGCGGGTCGGCGGCGCTGGCGACGCTCCTGCGCCATCACTACGGGCGCGACGTCGACGAGGCGGCTGTGTTCGAGGCCATGTACGCCGAGGCTGACCACGAGACGGTCCGTCGGGTCGGCTTCTCGCTGCTGGACATGAAGCGCTATCTGGAAACGCGAGGCTACGCCGCCGACGGCTTTCGGCTGTCGTTCGAGGAACTGACCCGGAGCCGCTCGCCCGCCATCCTGATGCTGGATCAGGAGGGCTATCGGCACTTCGTCGTCCTGAAGGGGACGCGGGACGGTCGGGTTCTGATCGGCGATCCGGCGCTGGGGCTGCGCACCTACGACCGCGAGACCTTCGAGGCCATGTGGAACGGCGTGGCCTTCATGATCCGGGACCCGGCGGACCGTTACGATGTCGCCGCCGACTGGGGGAGGTGGGCGGTCGCGCCGCTGGACGCCCCGCCGGCCGTGACCTCGCTCGGCGCCTTCACCCGCGAGCTTCCGCCCATCTATCAGGTGACCACCACCTTCGCCTTGGACTCCGTACTCCGATGACACAGACATGCAGATCCGCAGCCCTCCTGGCCGCCGTCCTCCTGGGCGTCGGGGGCCCCGCCTTCTCGCAGTCGGCGCCGGGACAGCCGCTGGATGAGACCGCGCTGGACGGTCTGCGCGGCGGCTACATGACGGCCGCCGGCGTTCGCTTCGACTTCGGGGCGAGCGTGCGCACCTACGTCGACGGGACCCTGGCGCTGGAATCGCGACTGACGTGGACCGACGAGGGGCCCAAAACGACCCACGCCGGGAACGCCGTGCTTGATCCCGCGACGCTGGACCAGCTCGGCCTGGCGGGGCTCAGCGACGGCCGCGGCGTCGTGATCCAAGGCGACGGCGGGGCGGCGGCCCTCATACACGCGCTGGACGGTCAGGGGCTTCGCGGCATCATCGTCAACTCGGCCGACGGCATGGACCTTCGCCAGGAGATCGAGATCGACCTGACCCTGCCGGATCTGGACGCCATCCAGGGGGCTGCGGGGATCGATCGACTCGGCGCCCAGATCAATCAGGACATGACGGCGGCCGCCCTGCGCGCTTCCGGCGGCTAGAAGGTCAGGGGCACGCGCAGCACGAAGCGCATGTCCGGCGCGTCCTCGGTGACGCCGAACTCAAAGTTGCCGTTCAGCGTCAGCCGATCGCTGAATCGGAACGACATGCCGAACAGCAACGACCCCACCTGCAACTCGTCGGACCGCTCGAGGGCGTCGTTGAGCTCGCTCTGGGTCGGGAAGATGTAGTTGTGCTTGTAGCCCAGCGAGTAGGAGAAGCGCGGGTTCAGCGCGAAGCCGAAGCCGAGCGCCAGGCCGATGCTGTCGCCCGGATCCACGCGGCCGACGCGAACGTCGCCCTCCACCATGTCCACGTCGCGCGGCAGGTGGGCGAAGTAGCTGACGTTGGCGAAGATCACCGCCGGGTCGCTGGGATAGAGCAGGCTTAGGCTCGGCTCCACCCCCCAGAAGCCGGAGCCGGTGGCCAGCCGCGTGGCGACGCCGAACTCGTCGCGAGGGATGTCGAAGGGCCCTTCGCCGGTATCGCTCTTGACCCGGAGCGCCCCGACCAGGATCGGACGTCCGTTCACGCCCCGGGTGAACTGGTACCGGACCGCGCCTTCGATGTCGCCGATCCCGTCGCCCTCCAGCTCGATCGTGCGGGTGACCGCCTCGTCGCGCTGCTGGACGGTGGTGACCGTGTCGCTGCGCCGGACATAGGGCACGCGAGCCTCCAGCTCGAGCCGATCCGTCAGGCCGAGCCGGCCGGCCACGGTGGCCCCCAGGGTGTCGCGGTCGGCCTCGTTGGCCTCGATGACCCCGATCTGGATGCCCGGCACGATCTCGATGCCGCGGAAGACCAGGCGATTGGATGAAGAGCGGGTGTAGTCGGTCGACACGTCGAAGGTGAACCGCCCTGGCCGGTTGAGCACGGACATACCCTCGGGCAGCGCCGCGAGCTCCGAGCGTTCGGCGCTCAGCGCCGGAGGAGCGGTCTGGGGGGCGGGCTCCTGGGGGATCTCCAGAGGCGGCGACAGACCGTCAGGCGACGCGGGAGCCGCGGCGATCGCCTGCACCCCCCGGGCCGTGTCGAGGGCCAAGGCCGGCTCGGGCAGAACACGCCAGCGCTCATCCATGGACCGCCGCGTGGCGAGGAGCTCCGCCTCCTGCGCCTCGATCTGGGCCTGCTGGCGCGCGACCAGCGCCTCCAGCCGGGCGATCCGCCCGGCCAGATCCTCGTCCTGGGCGGCCGCGTGACCCGCTGAGCCCGCGAGGATCGTCGTCGCGGCCAGAGCCGCCCTGAGCACGTGCATGGTCGGCCTCCCGCCGCGAAAGGCCGTTGGTTCACACAGCACGGAGGCCGCCGCCCCAACATAAGATGGGCGCTCACACTCAGTCATCGTGAGGGCCGTAGTCCGCCAGCGCCTCCAGGAAGCGCCTGTCCACCAGCCGCGCCCACCCCTTGGACTGCTCGAGCAGCCGATCGCGTTTCAGTTGCTGAAGGGTTCAGGTGGACGATGCTGAGGCCGAGCGCATCGGCGAGCACCTCCTGCGTGAGGGGCATGGGAAAGCGGTCGCCCTCGGTCAAGCCGGCGCGGCGGGCGCGGTCGTGGAGCTCCAGCAGCAGGTGCGCCGTCCGCTCCAGCGCGGACTGACGCCCGAGACGCATAACCTGATCCAGAAGGCAGGTCTGTTCATCCCGCGCCAGCTGTTCGAGGGCCTGCCGCAGACGCCGGTGCCGCTCGTCGCCGACGGCCAGGATCTCCCGAAGCATCAGGGCGTCGACCGCCTCCACGCGCGTCAGGGCGACGGTGGACAGCTGCTCGAGGGGGCTGGGGGTTCGCAGCACGCCCAGAACGTCGCCCGGCATCACGAAGCCGAAGATCTGTCGTCGGCCGTCGAGCAGGGTCCTCTGGCGCGCGGCCCAGCCGCTGAGGATCAGTTTCGCCCCAATCGCCTGGCCCGGACGCCAGAAAGGCCGCCCCGCCTGGATGGACTCGCGGAAGTGGCCCAGGCGGCGCAGCAGCGCCCGTTCCTCCTCGCTGAGCGGGTGAACGCTTTCCAACGCCTTCAGAGCGGCGGCTTCAGTCGGCTGCCAGATCAGTTTGCGGCGGCGGTCCATGGAGGGGGTGCGTTCGCCGATCAGATCTTGGAGCGAATGCATCCGGTCGCCTCCCTAGGTTACGAGCCCGGGCCAACCGCTGATCGATCACAGCGTTCCGCTGATTCACCTATGATGGATTCACGGTTAACGCAGGTCGGTCTCGCGGCGCACTGCGGCGCCCTCGAAACGCCTGTTTGCTGGGACCTTGTCCCACGGGTTCGTCTGAACGGCTTGGCGGCTGAGACGTTGTGGCGTCGAAGCGGGAGGGCGGTGTTGTCCATAGAAGAGCGTGACGCCGAACGTCTGGTGCTGGAGCTTCAGCACCGGGTGAAGAACATGGCGGCGGTGGTTCGCGGGATCGCGCGCCGGACGGCGGAGACCAGCTTCGACTTGGAGGAGTTCCAGGCCCGCTTCGACGGACGCCTGGCCGCGCTGGTGCGCGCTCACGCGGCGAACGCCCGCACGACGCTCGCCGGCGGGGACCTGGAGGAGATCGTCGCTGAGACACTTCTTGAGAACGCCCTGGCGCGGGACAACTGGCGCATCGAAGGCCCGCCGGTGAGACTGGAGCTCTCTCTCGTCGAGACCCTGTCGCTCCTGATCCACGAACTGGCGGTGGAGTCCGCTCTTCACGGCGCCCTGGGCGAGCCCGAAGGGCGCCTCGTCGTCAGCTGGGCCGCCTCCGACGGCCGTCTGGCGCTGACGTGGCGCGAGCAGGGCCTCGCCGATCGTCAGCCGCCGGAGGATTTCGAGTTCGCCCAGGAGCTCCTTGATCAAGGACTAGCCTATCAGTTCGAAGGATCCTCCGAACTTCGGGTCGAGCCGACAGGTTTGGCGTGCGTCATCGAGGTTCCGCTGAGACCCGTCAGCTCACTCTAGCCCCCGGGGACCGACCCCGTCGGGACGCAGGGAACGGACCCATGACTCCGGTGTTCTGACATAAGCGTCGAGCACGGCGCTCCATGCGAGAGGACGTCCGTCGCCGTCGACCAGACGTACCGCTGGCCCTGGCCTCGGGCCAGGAACCCATGATTGAACACCCCCGCCCTGCGCTCCAGGGCCGCCGGATTCTGGTGGTCGAGGACGAGTATCTGATCGCCGACGACATGCGGCGCGCCTTGTCCATGGCCGGCGCCGAGGTGCTCGGTCCCGCGCCCACCGTCGACGAAGCCATCGCCCTGATCGAAACGTCCGACGTCGACCTCGCGGTGCTGGATGTGAACCTGGGAGGATCGCCGGTCTGGCCGGTCGCGGACATGCTCACGGCTCGAGGCGTCTCCTTCGTGCTCACCACAGGCTATGACGCTGTCGCCCTGCCGAGCGCCTATCTTCGCACCCCCCGCTGCGAAAAGCCCGTCGACATGCGTCAGGTCGAGCGCGCGCTGATGGCCTTATGAGCCCGTCGCCTTGACCTCCCGACGCACCAAAAAGTTCCGCTCCTTGTTCGATCACATGGGACAGGGGTACGGCGAGTTCGAGATCATCCGGGAACCGACGGGGCGGCCGGCGGACGCGCGCGGCCTGGACGCCAA
>JBKBUS010000147.1:1418-5076 GCA_046290035.1 Brevundimonas sp. | reverse complement strand
CGAACGCCGGCACCGTGGCGGCGACGATCGGCATCGCCCAGCCGGGCACCCAGGTCCAGGTCGTCTATCTGCGCGACGGGCGCGAGGGCCGGGCGACCCTGACCGTCGAGGCGCCGGGGGATCGGTCCGTGGTCGTCGGGTCGGAAGTCGTGGTGGCTCGGGGCCTGAGCGCCCGTGCCGGCGCCGACGGCCTTCAGGTCTTCGCGGTCGAGGGCGGCTCCGGGGCCGCCGGGGCCGGCCTGCCGGCCGGCGACCTGATCCGCCTGGTCGACGACGCCCCGGTCGCGGATCTGGATGCGCTCGCCCGCGCCCTGAACGGCGACGGACAACGCATCCTGTCGGTCATGCGGGACGGCGAGCCGGCCGAGGTCATCCTGCCCTGATCCCGGCCGCCGGACGCCGGACAGCAAAACGCCCGCTCTGCCGGAGGGGGGAGGGTGGCGGAGCGGGCGTCTCGCTTGGAGGAAGCATCGACCCGCCGGAGCCCTTGATGGAGTAATCCAGGGGGGCTGGGGGGGCTGTTCAGGATCCGGGATCGCTCCAGGCTCCAACGGGCCGATGGGTCCGGTGTCGCCCCCCAAGGGGGCGGACAATGGGCGGAACGGCGGCGATTTCGTGTTCCCGGCGATTTCTTCGTCGAGTGGCGTTCGCGACACGCGGGTCGACGGGCGCTGCCGCTGATAAATGCTGGCGTTTCAGGACGGGCGGCCTACCTTCGGACCATGAGCGACGTCGCCGATTTGCAGTCCGCGCCGGGCCCGGTCTTCTTCGACCGGCGCGAGCTTGAGATGATCCTGAGGGTCTATGGGCGGATGGTGGCGGCGGGCGAGTGGCGCGACTACGCCATGGCCGGCCATCGCGACGTGGCCGAGTTCGCCGTCTTCCGCCGCTCGGGCGACGCCCCGGCCTACCGGATCGAGAAACGCCCTGCCCTGCGGCTCAAACAGGGGCAGTGGGCGGTCATCGGCGAGGGCGGGATGGTGCTGCGCCGCGGTCGCGAACTGCCCCAGGTCCTGCGGGTCTTCGACAGCCGCCGCTTCAGCGTCGTCGAATAGAAAAAGGCCCCGGCGTTTCCGCCGGGGCCCGGTTCTTTCAGCCTGTCTGGCCGATCAGCGCCGACCGCCGAACAGCATCAGCAGAAACTGGAACATGTTGATGAAGTTGATGTACAGGCTCAGCGCCCCATAGCTGGTGGCCACGCTCATGGCGGTCTGATTTCCGCCGAGGGCGTAGTAGGTCATCTTCAGCCGCTGGGTGTCGTAGGCGGTCAGGCCCGCGAAGATCAGCACGCCGGCGACGCTGATGATCAGCTGCATCATGCTGTTCTGCAGGAAGATGTTCACCACCGAGGCGATGATCAGGCCGATGACGCCCATGATCAGGAAGCTGCCCATGCCGGTCAGGTCCTTCTTGGTCGTATAGCCGAACAGGCTCAGCGCGCCGAAGGCGGCGGCCGTGATCAGGAAGGTCTGGATCACCGAGGCGCCGGTGTAGATCAGCACCACCGTGCCCATCGAGGCGCCGATCAGGGCCACGATCAGCCAGTAGAGCGCGCTGGCGCCGGTCGAGGTCGGGTTCTTCATCACGAAGTTCGACCCCAGCAGGATGACCAGCGGCGAGAAGGCCACGATCA
This sequence comes from Brevundimonas sp., assembly GCA_046290035.1. Lineage (GTDB taxonomy): Bacteria > Pseudomonadota > Alphaproteobacteria > Caulobacterales > Caulobacteraceae > Brevundimonas. Next base: position 3,443 of record JBKBUS010000147.1, on the reverse strand, counting down.
TGCCCAGCATGGTCATGCCGGTCAGGCGCTCGACCCCGTCAGGGAAGACCTGGGTGGCGAACAGCAGGTCGCGGACCGGCGGGTAGGAGCCGGTCACCCAGGCCAGCGCCGCCGACACCAGCAGGCCCAGCGCCACCTTGTTGTAGACGCCCAGCATGAAGCTGCGCAGACCCGCGTCCACCGACATGTCGGCGGATTGCGGAAGCGGCCGGGCGTAGCCGTTGTTGAAGTCGCTCATCGCGAGTTCGATCTCCTTGTTCGCCGGGATGATCCCGGCTGTCCGGTCAAATATCGGGGGCGCTTCCCCTTCACGCAAGGAAAACCGGACTTGGGCGGTCGGGTTTCAGCCGCTACGAACGGTCGCATGATCCGGTTGTTCGCCGCCCTGCCGATACCCGACCACGTGGCCGACACCCTCGAACGCCGCCAGTCCGGCCTGCCGGGGGCCCGGTGGCGCGGGCGCGAGCAGTTGCACCTGACCCTGGCCTTCTACGGCGAGATGGAAGAGCGCCGCGCCGACGACCTGGCCGCCGAGCTCGGCCGCGCCGCGTCCGGGGGGCCGTTCGACTTCACCCTGCGGGGCGTCGGTGCGTTCGGCGATTCCCATCGCAGCCACACCCTCTGGGCCGGGGTCGAGCCCAATGAGCGGCTGTCGGTGCTGGCCGGCCGTTGCCGCGCCGCCGGCGAACGGGCCGGGGTGGTGATGGAGCGGCGCGACTACCGCCCGCACGTGACGCTGGCCTATCTGAAACCGCACGCCAATCCGGACCGCATCGGGGCCTGGATCGCGGGCCACAACCTGCTGCACTCTCCGCCGATCCGAGCCGACCGCTTCGGCCTGTGGTCCAGCGTGCTGACCCACGACGGCAGCGTCTACCAGATGGAACAGGAGTATCCGCTGTGACCGGACCCGTGATCGAAACCGCCCGCCTGACCCTGCGCCCGCTGGCGATGGAGGACTTTCCGCGCTGGGCGGAGATGATGGCCGACCCCGAGGCGGCCAAATTCCTCGGCGGGCCGCAGCCGGCCGAAGCCGCCTGGCGCGGCTTCATGACCATGGCGGGGGCGTGGAGCCTGACCGGGGTGAGCATGTTCTCGCTGATCGAGCGCGACACCGGCCTATGGCTGGGCCGGATCGGTCCGTGGACGCCCCTGGGCTGGCCGGGAACCGAGGTCGGCTGGGGGCTTCACCCCGACGCCCAGGGCAAGGGCTATGGCGTCGAGGCGGCCGTCGCGACCATCGACTACGCCTTCGACACGCTCGGCTGGACCGAGGTCATTCACTGCATCGACCCGGACAACACGCCGTCGCAGCGGCTTGCCGAAAGGATCGGATCGCGCAACCTCGGCCCGACGCAGCTGCCGCCGCCCTTCGACGCCGTTCGAGTCGATCGCTGGGGCCAGAGCCGGGATCAGTGGCGCGCCCGCCCGCGCGCTTGAGCCCGAAGGACGGTTTCGCGCGTTGAACGCTCAAGCTTTGACAGGCCGGAGCCATCGGCTAGGCAGGATACAGTCATGACAAGGGATGGACGGATGCGCGTACTGGTTCTGGGCGGCGACGGATTCTGCGGCTGGCCGACGGCCCTGCACCTGTCGGCGAGAGGCTGGGACGTCCTGGTCGTCGACAACCTGAGCCGGCGTAACATCGACAACGAGCTCGAGGTCCAGTCCCTGACCCCGATCCGGACCATGGGCGAGCGCATCGCCGCCTGGAAGGAGGTCTCGGGCCAGACGATCGACTTCGTCAACATGACGGTCGGCAAGGAGTTCGACCGCCTCGTGGCCCTGATCAAGGACTGGAAGCCCGACAGCGTCGTCCATTTCGCCGAACAGCGCGCCGCCCCCTATTCGATGAAGTCGGCGCGGCACAAGCTGTACACGGTCGACAACAATCTGAACGCCACCAACCATCTGCTCGCCGCGATCGTGGAGAGCGGACTGGACGTGCACCTGGCCCACCTCGGGACCATGGGGGTCTACGGCTACACCACCGCCGGCCTGCGCATCCCCGAGGGCTATCTGAAG
>JBKBUS010000147.1:0-1408 GCA_046290035.1 Brevundimonas sp. | reverse complement strand
AGATTCTGTTCCCGCCGAACCCGGGCTCGATCTACCACATGACCAAGACCCAGGACGCCCTGCTGTTCCAGTTCTACGCCAAGAACGACGGCGTCCGGATCACCGACCTGCACCAGGGCATCGTCTGGGGCGCCCAGACCGAGGAGACCCGCCAGGACGAGCGGCTGATCAACCGGTTCGACTACGACGGCGACTACGGCACGGTGCTGAACCGCTTCCTGATGCAGGCCGCCGTCGGCTACCCGCTGACGGTGCACGGCACCGGCGGCCAGACGCGGGCCTTCATCCACATCCAGGATACGGTGCGCTGCGTCGAGCTGGCCCTGAAGAACCCGCCGAAGACCGGAGAGCGGGTCAAGATCCTCAACCAGATGACCGAGAGCCGCCGGGTCCGCGACCTCGCCGCCCTGATCGCCGACATGACCGGCGCCGAGATCCACAACGTCCCCAACCCGCGCCAGGAGGCCGACGAGAACGAACTGGTGGTGGCCAACGACCAGTTCCGCGAACTGGGCCTCAAGCCGATCACCCTCGCCGAGGGCCTGATGCAGGACGTCACCGAGATCGCCCGCCGCTACGCCCATCGCGCCGACCTGACCAAGGTGCCCTGCGTCTCCAGCTGGAACAGCAAGCGGGCCGAGGCCCTGAAGGTCGAGCCGGTCACGGTGGCCCCCGCCGTTCCCGTCCACGCCCGGTCGGCCTGACCCCCGAATGCCGGTCGACGTCCCGCCCGCCCATCTGCTGGTTTTCGGCGGCGGCTGGCTCGGCCAGGCGGCGGCGCGCGAGGCGGTTCGCCGGGGCGGCGGAGCGACCCTGACCAGCCGCGATCCGGACACCCGCCGGGCGCTCGCGGCCGAAGGGTTCGCCGCCCTCGATCCCGCCGACGACGCGGCGCTCGACGAGGCGGTTCGCAAGGCCACGGCCATCCTGATCACCGCCCCGCCCGAAGCCGACGGCTGCCCCGGCCTGAAGCGGCTGGTCCCGGCCGTCACCCGCACCGGCGCCTTTCCCGACTGGATCGGCTATGTCTCCTCGACCGCGGTCTATGGCGACCGGGCCGGGGGATGGGCCTTCGAGGACGATCCCCTGAACGCCGCCTCGCTGGAGGGCGCCCGCCGGGTGCGGGCCGAACGCGACTGGCTGGACGCGGGCCAGGGCATGGGGCTGACGGTGCAGATCTTCCGCCTGCCCGCCCTCTACGGTCCCGGCCGGTCGCCGCTGGACCGGCTGCGCGAGGGCACGGCCCGGATCGTGCGCAAGCCCGGCCAGATCTTCAACCGCATCCATGTCGAGGACGCCGTGGCCGGCCTGTTCGCCTCCATGGCCCGGCCCCGCCCCGGCGCCGCCTACACCCTGTGCGACGACGAGCCCGCGCCCGCCGACGTGGTCATGGAAGGGGCCGCGCGCC